>JBKECB010000031.1:0-43317 GCA_047974165.1 Lactovum sp. | reverse complement strand
TTAGCGCCATGGGATTTTCTGAGATTGCAGGCTCATATGTGAAGTATATTGGAGCTGGAATGATGATCTCGGGTGGTATCATTGGTGCAGTGAAGCTGATTCCTACAATTATTAATTCAGTTAAAGCAACTTTAAATGGTCGTAAAAATTTAGAAACAGGTGAAAAAGCTGATTCTACAGGAATTTTAGCCTTTATTGTTGGTGTGATTTTAACATTTGTTATTGCCTTTATAATTTCATCAAATGTAATGATGGCTTTATTGGCTAGTCTTGTGTCACTTTTCCTCTCACTTTTATTTGTGATTGTTGCTGGACGCTTGACAGGTACGATTGGTACATCTAATCTTCCAGTATCTGGAATGACAATTGCCTCACTTGTAATTCTTTCCCTTGTTTTCCTTGCTAATAACTGGACAACAAATTCGAATCTTCAAACGCTTTTGTTATTTGGAACTTTTATTGTTATTTCTATTTCTATTGCTGCAGGTTATACTCAGTCACAAAAAGTTACTTTTGTAGTCGGTGGAAATATGAATGAGTTACGTCGTTATTATATTCTTGCAGGATCAATTGGTGTTGTCGTTGTTGTTGGTGTTATTAGCTTACTTTCAAACCAACTCGCCATTACAGGAGATAATCCTCCATTTGCCTTACCACAAGCCAACTTAATGACAACATTAACAAGTGGTATTGTACAAGGTGATCTTCCTTGGCATATGATTTTTGTAGGTATTGTGATTGGTATTGTCCTTCAAATGTTGGGAATGTCAATTATGACTTTTGCTATTGGTTTTTATCTCCCAATCTCAACGTCTTCAATCATCCTTATTGGTGCTTTACTTCGTCTTTTTGTAGATAAGATGAGTATAAAAGAAAGTGAAGAATTGAAAGCAGAACGTATTTCTTCAGGAATTTCACTGTCTTCAGGTCTGGTTGCTGGGTCATCTATTATTGGATTGATTGGTATTATCCTTCAAGTAACAGAGGTAATTAAAGTAGGGACGCCATCAGGTTTCTTAGCTACAAATAATATGGGTTGGATCTTCTTTGTCATCTTATGCTTGGCCTTTATCCTTCCTATCATGTCGATAAAAAAGACAGCATCAGAGGCTAAAGATGCCTAAGCAAACTGAACTTAATTTAACAGAGGTCTATGAATATAGACCTTCTGTTGTCTTTGACGAAGTAGAGGGATTTGTCCGTGTCATCAAAGAGCAAAATCACTGGTCACAAAGATATTTAAGAAAACTACATTTTAAAATTCCAGAAAAAAGTTATCGGACACTTGATGCTTATGGGAGCTTTATTTTTAAACAAATTGATGGTAAAAAGAATATTCAAGAATTAGGTCAATTGCTTGAAAAAGAATATGAAGAAGCATCTGATCAACTTTATGAACGACTGGTAATTTATTTGGAACATCTTGAGTTAAATGAAAAGTGGATTCAAAAAAGAGAGGAATAAAAATGGCTGAAGAGCTCTCATACATGTCAATATTTGATATTATAGGTCCAGTGATGATTGGTCCTTCAAGCTCTCATACTGCTGGAGCAGCACGTATTGGTAAGATGATTCGGACAATTTTTGCTGAACTTCCAGAACAGGTAGATATTCATCTTTATGAAAGTTTTGCTAAAACCTTTCGAGGTCATGGGACAGATGTTGCACTTGTAGCTGGTTTATTGGGTATGGAAGCTGATGATCCTAACTTGATAAACTCTCCTCATATTGCTTATGAGCAAGGGATGGAAATTAGTTATGTTCCACATTTTGATGAAGCTGCTAATCATCCAAATACAGCGAAGTTAGTCTGTAAAAAGGCAGATAAAAAGATGACGGTCAAGGGAATTTCTCTGGGTGGAGGTCTGGTTCAGATTACTGAAATTAATGGCTTTGAGTTAAAGATATCAATGTCTGTCGCAACTTTTGTGATTATTGAGAGAATAGGGCAGTCAGCCCTAACAAAAATAACAGAAATTTTAGAAAAAAATCAAATTAAACTTTTACAAATGACTCGAACGCATGAAGTTAAAGGGAAGGAGACAATTTTACTTTTAGAGGTAGAAGAGGTAGAAAATGCTGAACAGGCAGTTCAAGAAATCTTAGCTCTTTCAGAAATTTCTCATGCCAATTTTTTAAAGTAAGGAAATCAAATGTATCGTAATATTGCAGAGCTTGTAGAACAAGCAAAGGAAATTGGATCGATTGCTGAGTTAGCCATTCAGACAGAGATTGAAGTTACAGGAAAAAGTCGAGAGGAAATTATTTCTTTGATGGAGCGAAACCTTTCTGTTATGAAAGATTCTATCGAAAAAGGTCTTCAAGGTAAGAAGTCTATGACAGGCTTGACAGGTGGTGATGCTTTAAAACTTGATAATTATATGAAGACAGGGAAGTCACTTTCAGGTAATGAGCTTATGAAAGCAGTTCGAAATGCTATTGCAACGAATGAGGTAAATGCACAAATGGGTTTGATTTGTGCTACTCCTACTGCTGGTTCAGCTGGAACTCTACCAGGTGTTTTAATGGCTATTCGTGAAAAGTTAAAGCTTTCTCATGAAGAAGAGATAAGTTTTCTCTTTACAGCAGGAGCTTTTGGCTTGGCTATTGCAAATAATGCAACAATTTCAGGAGCAGAAGGAGGCTGTCAAGCTGAGGTAGGATCGGCTGCTGCAATGGCTGCCGCAGCATCTGTGATTGCAGCAGGTGGAACAATTGATCAAGCAGCTCAAGCAATTGGTCTAACTCTTCAAAATATGTTAGGTTTAATTTGTGATCCAGTAGCTGGACTTGTAGAAGTGCCTTGTGTGCATCGTAATGCCTTAGGGTCATCACAAGCTTTAGTTTCAGCAGATATGGCCTTGGCAGGTGTAGAGATTATCTTTACAGCTGATGAGGTTGTCTCTGTGATGAATCAGGTGGGCCGTAACCTACCTTCAATTTATAGAGAAACAGCTGATGGGGGACTTGCTCAAACTGAAACAGGCCGTCGAGTGATGGAGGAGCTATACGGTGAATCTTAAGTAAAATATTACGAGATTTTTAGTTTCCTTTTAACTTGACAAATAATAAAATAAAGGTTAAAATATTAAAAATTAGAGACACGTTGTGATAGGAAACTTTAGAGAAAGTAAGCATTTGATGGAAGCTTATAAGTGAATATTATCAATACTACTCTAGTATTCCAAGTGTAAACATTTGGCCAGTCCAGCAGGTTACGCTGAAGAGAAGTTCTTATCAGTAACTTATAGGTAAGATAAATAAAGGTGGTAACACGTAGTAGCGTCCTTTTAAGGACACTACTTTTTTATTTTCAGTAAAAAGAGGGGGTAATTTATGATTAAAATTACATTTCCAGATGGTTCTGTTAAAGAATTTGAATCTGGAATTTCAACTGTTGAAATTGCAAAATCAATTTCTCCATCATTAGCTAAAAAAGCTTTAGCTGGAAAAGTAAATGGTAAATTAATAGATACAAGTCGTCCAATTGAAGAAGATGCTTCGCTTGAGATTGTGACAGAAGGACATGAAGCTGCTTTTGATCTTTTACGTCATTCGACAGCACATCTTTTTGCACAGGCAGCACGTAGAAAGTTTCCAAATATTTGTTTAGGTGTAGGACCAGCTATTGAAAATGGCTTTTATTACGATACAGATAATGGTGAAGGACAGCAAATTAGTAATGAAGACTTACAAATGATTGAAGATGAGATGTATAAGATTGTCAAGGAAAATTATCCGTCTATTCGTCAGGAAGTTTCAAAAGCTGAGGCAAAAGAACTGTTTAAAAATGACCCATACAAATTAGAGTTGATTGAAGAACATAATGAAGATGAGGGTGGTTTAACAATTTATACTCAAGGTGAGTATGTTGACCTTTGTCGTGGACCTCATGTTCCAGCAACTGGAAATATTAAATTCTTTAAACTTTTAAATGTAGCAGGTGCTTATTGGCGTGGAAACTCAGATAATACAATGATGCAACGTGTCTATGGAACTTCTTGGTTTAATAAAGAGGATTTAGAAAATAACCTTAAAGCTCGTGAGGAAGCAAAAGAACGTGACCATCGTAAACTTGGCCGTGAATTAGATATTTTCTTTACAGATGCTTCACTTGGTGCTGGTCTTGCTTATTGGCTGCCAGATGGTGCAACAATCCGTCGTATTATCCAACGCTATGTAGAGGATCAAGAAATCTCAGCAGGTTATCAGCATGTCAATACCCCTAACTTGATGAATCTGAATACTTATAAGCAATCAGGTCACTGGCAGCATTATCATGAGGATATGTTTCCACCAATGGATATGGGTGAAGGAGAAGAACTTGAGCTACGTCCAATGAACTGCCCATCACATATTGCGATTTACAAACACCATGTACATAGTTATCGTGAGCTACCTATCCGTATTGCTGAGTTTGGAACAATGCACCGTTATGAAAAATCAGGAGCCTTGTCAGGTCTTCAGCGTGTTCGTGTGATGCAGCTTAATGATGGCCATACTTTTGTAATGCCAGAACAAATTCAAGAAGAGTTTGGGAAAATTTTACAACTGATTATGGATATGTATCGTGACTTTGGGATTAATGATTATAGTTTCCGCTTAAGCTTACGTGATCCTAAGGATACGGTTAAGTATTATCCCGACGATGCGATGTGGGAAAACTCACAAGCGATGTTAAAAGCGACTTTAGATGATTTAAATCTGGATTATATTGAAGCTGAAGGAGAAGCAGCTTTCTATGGGCCAAAACTTGACATTCAAGTAAAAACAGCACTTGGAAATGAAGAAACTTTATCAACAATTCAGCTTGATTTCTTAAATCCTGAAAACTTTGATATAAACTATGTTGGGTCAGATGGTGAAAAGCATCGTCCCGTGATGATTCATCGTGGAGTGATTTCAACTCTGGAGCGTTTTATTTCATACTTGATTGAAGTTTATAAGGGAGCATTTCCAACCTGGCTTGCACCAACTCAAGCAACAATCATCCCTGTAAGTAATAAGGTACATGGAGATAAGGCTTGGGAGCTTGCAAAGAAGCTTGAAGAAAAAGGCTTACGTGTAAAAGTGGATGATAGTAATGAAAAGATGGGTTATAAGATTCGTCAGTCACAGACCTCAAAAATTCCTTATCAGATTGTTCTTGGAGATAAGGAAGTTGAAAATGGAACTGTTAATATCCGTCGCTATGGTTCAGAGGAAACAAAAGTTTTAGCTTTCGAGGACTTTCTTTCTGAAATCTTAGTGGATATTGAAAGTAAAAGCCGTAAAGATTAAAAATATTTTCCTAATAGATTTTTCTATTAGGATTTTTAATTAATAAATGAATTAAAATAGTTGCAATTTTACTAGAAATCTGTTAGAATTAAAGACTGTGAGTAACCCTCACTTTCGTATAACACAGATTATACGACATTAGACCAAAAGGAGGAAATCAACAATGACTAAATACGAATTACTTTATATCATTCGTCCAAACATTGATGATGTCGCAAAAACAGCTTTAGTAGAGCGCTTTGATAAGGTATTGACAGACAACGGAGCAACTATCGTTGAGTCAAAAACTTGGGAGAAGCGTCGCTTGGCTTATGAAATTCAAGATTTTAAAGAAGGAATTTACCATATTGTAAATCTTGAAGCTGAAACAAATGCAGCAGCATTAAGTGAATTTGACCGTTTGGCAAGTATCAATTCAGATATTTTACGTCAAATGTTTGTAGTGGTTGATGAGTTTGTTGCCCCACGTGCGCCAAAGTCATCACGTCGTTCAGAAGCAAAAGCAGTTGAAGCAACTGAGCCATCTGACCAAGATGTAAAAGAAGTTGCTGAAGTAACTGTCGAAGCAGAATAAGGTAAGCTATGATTAATAACGTAACACTTGTTGGACGCCTAACAAAAGACCCTGAACTTCGTTATACCGGACAAAACACAGCAGTTGCAACATTTACAATTGCTGTAAGTCGTAGATTTAAGAATGCTGCGGGTGAACGTGAAGCAGATTTTATAACCTGTGTTATTTGGCGTCAGTTTGCAGAAAATTTGGCAAAATGGGCTAAAAAAGGAAATCTCATTGGAGTTACCGGTTCTATTCAAACAAGAAATTATGAAAATCAGCAAGGACAAAGAGTTTATGTAACTGAAGTTCTGGCAGAGAATTTTCAAATGTTAGAAAGCAGAGCAAATCGTGAAACAGGGTTGTCCAGATCAGATTATCCTGAAGAACAGTCTTTCCAATCTCCAACACGATCTGTTGAAGATTCTAAACCAAGTTTTGCTAGAGATACAGATCCATTTTCATCAGGTCAGCCTATGGAAATCTCAGATGACGACTTACCGTTTTAATACTACTAATTAAGGAGAATACAAATGGCATTTGATAAACGCCGCGGCTTTAAACGTCGTAAAAAAGTTGATTTTATTGCAACTAATAAAATTGAACATGTTGATTATAAAGATACTGAATTACTTTCCCGTTTTATCTCAGAACGTGGAAAAATCTTGCCACGTCGTGTGACAGGAACATCAGCAAAAAATCAACGTAAAGTTGTTTCAGCAATCAAACGTGCACGTGTAATGGCTTTACTTCCATTCGTTGCTGATCAAGATAATTAAAAATTAAGAAAGTATTGACGAGTTCAGTACTTTTTTATTTTATGATAAAATAGAGAGAACTATGTCAATAAAAATATATGAAAGAATAAAATCAGGGGCTGCTTATCAAGATTTATCGGATAGTCAAAAAGATGTCCATCAGTATATTATTCGTAATATTCATCGTATTCAAGAAGTAACGATTGAAGAAATAGGAAAGAATTGTTATTGCTCAAATACAACGGTTAATAGATATTGTAAAAAAATGGGTGCCAGTGGATTTACAGAGGTTAAGCATTTATTAATCGAATATTCTACAAATTTTGACCTGATTTATAAACAACAAGTCAATACTGATATTATAAATAAAATGAATCATATTGATTTTTCAAATTTAGATGAAATTTTGAAAATCATAAAGACAGCAGATACAATTTATTTATTTGGTACAGGAGCCTCTTACTTATTCGCCAAGTATTTAGAGAGACTTTTGATTCGTTCAGGTATTAATACTTTTTGTAGTAATGAAGCAGGTTATATCTCTATTATTAAAAAGGTAGAGACTTGTATTATTATTAGTAATACAGGAGAAACGCACTCAGCCGTTTCTGTAGCGAGTCAGCTAAAAGATAAAAATGTTATTTCAATAACGAAAAAAAATTCAAGAGTTGAAAAATTAAGTACTTATTCAATCGCACATACAGAAGATTTAAAGGTAAATGATTCCATTCAAAATGAACTAAATATTAGTTGCTTTCTTGCAATTATTACATTAATTTCAAGATTAGAAGAAAGTTAAAGAAGAGAATTTCTCTTCTTTTTTATCGTACATTTGTACGCTAACTAGGACTAAAAATCTTCTGAAATTATTATATAATAAAAATGAAAACGGATACTTAGATTAGTTGATGAAAGGAAAAAATGAAAATTAAATTTGATAAAAATTTCAGCTTTGGTACAGCAATGAGTGGCCCTCAAACAGAGGGAAATACAAATATGCAAGAAACAAACTGGGATAAGTACTACTTGGAAGACCCAAACTCTTTCTGGGATAATATTGGACCGAAAATTACGACAGATACTCTTCGTCGTTTTCAAGAAGATGTTGCGATTGCAAAAGAAATAGGTTTAGAGTCAATTAGGACATCTATTCAATGGGCACGTATTATTAAAAACTTTGAGGTAGCTGAAATTAATCAAGAAGGCTTAGACTTTTATTCGACCTACTTTCAAGCTTTTAAAGATGCTGGGATTCAAGTTTTTGTTGGTTTGTCACATTTTGATATGCCTTTAGTCTTACATGAAAACTATGAGGGTTTTTATTCTCGGAAAGTTGTTGACTTATTTGTAGATTATGCAAAAGTTTGTTTTGATAACTTAAGTCATTTGGTTGATAAGTGGATTACATTTAATGAACCTTATAGCTATGTAAGTGGAATGTATTTACGCTCAGCTATGCTTCCTTGTGAGTATAGTTTAGAAAAGCATTTTATTGTAACACATCACGTTTTGATGGCTCATAAAAAAGTCTGTGATATTTTTCAAAAATATAATTATAAGTCAGAAATTGGGATTGTACTTGATTGCATGGTTCCTTATGCAAGAGATCCTAAAAATGCTGGAGATGTAAAGGCAAGCTTATATGCAGACTTAATTAAAAATAGAAGTTTTATGGACCCTGTTGTTAAAGGAGAGATTTCTCAAGAATACTTTGATTTGGTGAAAGTTTGTAATTATGAATTACCAATAATTGAAGGGGACTTGGAGTTGATAAAATCAGGAAAAGTTGATTTTATCGGAGTGAATTACTATCGTCCTGAGCGAGTAAAGGCAGTTCCTTTTATGAAAAATCCAGAAATTCCATGGGGGCCAGAGCATCTCTATCAAGAGTTTATAATGCCAAAGTCTCGACAAAATAAGCATCGTGGCTGGGAAATTTATCCTAAGGCCTTGTATGACTTGGCCATGCGTGTAAAAAATGACTATAATAATATCCCCTGGTATGTTTCAGAAAATGGAATGGGAGTTGAAAATGAAGAAAATTATCTTGATGATAAGGGACAAATTCAAGATGATTACCGCATTGAATTTATATCGGAACATCTATACTGGCTTCATAAAGCAATAGAAGAAGGTAGTAATTGTTTTGCCTACCATCTTTGGACATTTATTGATAACTGGTCATGGCGCAATGCATATAAGAATAGATATGGTTATGTTTCTCTCGATTTAAAAACGAGAAATAGAAGAATAAAAAAATCAGGATATTGGATGAAAAAAGTGATCGAAACAAGAGAAGTTGATTTAGGCTTTTTATCTGATATTGAATAAAAATTAGGAGAAAAATATGAATAAAAAAGCTTTTGAAATGAAAATGTTAGAATTTTCAGGAAAACTGGCACGAAATATTTACTTACAGTCAATAAAATATGCTTTTACAGCATTAACCCCCTTAATTATAGTTGGAGCTTTCTCTGTATTATTTAAGAGCGTTTTATGTGATGAGACAACAGGTCTAGCGGCAAGAGAAGGTTTTGAATTTTTAGCTCAGTACAAATCAATTTTTTCGAGTATTCAATATGGCTCTTATAATATTTTATCGCTTTTAATTGTCTTTTTAATCTCGATGGAATTAGCAAAAAATAAAGGTTATGAAAAATTAGGCTATATTCCTGCAATATTTTCGCTTTCAGCTTATATTACAATTGTTCCAAAGTTTATAAACTTTACAGATGCAAATTCTGAAGCTACATTTTTAGTTGAAAATGTGATTGCAAAACAATATACAGATACCTCCTCTCTCTTTTTAGCAATGTTAACTGCAATATTAGCAACCTCTTTATTTTGTTGGCTTTCCTCATTAGAGAAGTTAAAAATAAAAATGCCAGATAGTGTTCCTTCTAATGTTTCAGTTGCTTTTAGTGCTCTTTTCCCAATTGCAATTGGTCTGATTATTTTTTCAGTTGGTGAGTTTATCTTTGAGATGATTTTTAATATCTCAACTTATCAAGCTATTTTCACAATGGTACAAGTTCCACTTGGTAAAATTGTTCAAGGTTTACCTGGAGTTCTATTCTTAATGTTCATCTCTCAAACTTTTTGGATGTTTGGTATTCATGGTAATCAAATGATAAAGCCAGTTCGTGAACCTTTGTTGTTAGATGCGATTAATCAAAATATGGATGCATTTAGTGCTGGAAAAGAAATTCCAAATATTGTAACAATGCCTTTTTGGGATATTTATGGAACGGTTGGTGGTTCGGGTGTTACATTAGGATTAATAATTGCGATTATTATATTCTCCAAGCGTAAAGATCATCGTGAAGTGACAAAGTTGTCCTCTGTACCTGGAATTTTTAATATTAATGAAACCATGATTTTTGGTGTTCCAATTGTTCTAAATCCAATTATGGCAGTTCCCTTTATTTTAACTCCTTTGGTAACATTGTCTATTGGTTATCTAATGACAATTATAGGATTTGCTGGTCGAACAGTTGTGATGATTCCTTGGACAACTCCACCTATTATTTCAGCTTATATTGCAACTGCGGGAAGTATTGGAGCAGTAATTACTCAGATTATCTGTATTATAGCATCTGTTTTAATTTATGCACCATTTATCAGAATGCTTAATAAAGAAAGATTGGATTCTTGATTGAATAAACTAGAAAAGGCTTAGAGGTTGACTCAAGCTTTTTCTCTAGATAAAGCTTAATAAAAAGGAGAAAATATGCAAGTTGGATTAGTTGGCCTTGGAAAAATGGGTCTAAATTTGTTAAAAAATATGCAGAGAAATAATTTAGAAGTAACTGCTTTTGATTTAAATAAAGGATTAAAAAAAGAAGTAGGAAGTATTGGGGCAAGTTTTGCAGAGAGTTTAGAGGAGCTTATTTCAAATTTATCTCATCCTAGAATTATCTGGCTGATGTTACCCTCTGGAGAAGTAACAAAGACAACAGCTTTAGCCTTGATAGAACTTTTAGATGAAAAAGATATTCTAATAGATGGAGGAAATTCATTTTATAAAGATTCTATTGCTCTTTATGAGCAAGCTAAATCTAAAGGGATTTATTTCTTTGATTGTGGAAGCTCTGGTGGCCAATCAGGAGCTTTAAATGGAGGGAATTTTATGATTGCAGGAGATGAAGAAATTTTCCCACAAATAGAGCCAATTTATAAACTTATTTCAGAAGAAAAAGGCTACTTATTTACAGGCTCAGCAGGATCAGGGCATTACTTGAAAATGGTGCATAATGGGATAGAGTATGGGATGATGCAAGCAATCGGTGAAGGTTTTGACTTACTTGAGCATAGCCCTTATAATTATCACTATGAGGATGTTGCTAATTTATGGAATAATGGATCAGTTATAAGATCATGGTTGATGGAATTGACAGCTAAAGCATTTTCAAAAGATCCAGAGCTTGAAGAATTAAAAGGAAGAATGGAATCTTCGGGAGAAGGAAAGTGGACGGTTCAGGCAGCATTAGAAGCAGAGATTGCTCTTCCAGTGATTACAAGCTCACTGATGATGCGCTATCGTTCTTTAGAAGAAGATACATTTTCAGGAAAAGTTGTTGCTTCACTTAGAAATGAGTTTGGAGGACATGATATCACAAAAAAAGAAAACTAGTGTATACTGTAAATAAAAGGAGTTTTTGTGGAAAATTATTTTATTGGGGTTGATATCGGAACGACAGCAACAAAAGCTGCTCTTTTTGATGAAAAATTAAATGTTATAGTAGAAAGTAAACAAACTTATCCTCTTTATCGTGATGCTTTTGGAAGAGCAGAAGAAAGTGTAGAAGAAATTTTTCAAGCAGTTCTTTTTACAATAAAGCAGTGCAGTCTATCTGTACCAAAAAAGAAAATTTGTTCCGTCAGCTTTAGTAGTCAAATGCACTCTCTGATCGCCTTATCTACAGATGAAGAACTTACAGAACTAATGACTTGGGCAGATACAAGAGCTGAGACTATTTATAAGCAGCTAAAGGAAAGATTTGAGGCTCTGGAAGTTTATCAACGAACAGGAACTCCGATACATCCCATGTCTCCTCTTTTAAAACTTATTTGGTTAAAAGAAGAAAAGCCATCTATCTATGAAAAATCTACTTTCTTTTTAGATATTAAAGGCTACATATTTTATCGTCTTTTTGGAGTAAAAAAAATGGACCTCTCGATTGCTTCAGGTACAGGAATATTAAATCTAGAAGACTTATCTTGGGATCAAAAGATACTAAAGGAATTTCAACTTAACTCTCAGAAACTTCCTGAGATTGTAAGCCCTTATCATATAGAGCAAGAACTTTCTTTAGAATTTCAAGAAAAAATGAGACTTTCAGCAGAAACAAAGTTTATTTGGGCTGGAGCAGATGGTCCTATGGCAAATTTAGGAATGGCAGCAATTAGAGAAAATCAATTAACTCTGACTGTCGGGACATCAGCGGCTGTACGAAGAGTTTCGAAAAAAATAGAGGTTAATACTGATGGGCAAAATTTTTGCTATGCTTTAGATGAAAATTATTGGCTTGTAGGTGGACCTAGTAATTCAGGAGGTGAGGTCCTTCGATGGTTAAAAGATTCTCTTTTTGAGAATAAAAAAAGTATTGAAGAAATTTGTCAGCTTGCATCAACTGTTGACTTAGGGTCTGAAGGCTTAATTTTCCACCCCTACCTTGGAGGAGAGCGTGCACCAATATGGAATGCCTCAGCCCGTGCTAACTTTTTTGGATTGAGTTATTCGCATACGATGGCACATTTGTCACGCGCTATACTAGAAGGAATTGTTTTAAATCTTTATGACATTAGTCAAGACTTGTCTGGAGAGCCTAAAGAAATATATGTGAATGGTGGTGTTATGCGCTCTAGCTTGTTCTTAGAGATAATATCAGATGTATTTGCTAAGCCAGTTATTGTCTCAGAAATCCAAGAAACTGGCTGCTTAGCTGCTGTTTTGATGGCTCAAAAAGCTTTAAATTTAATCACTGACTTTGATAGAAAATTAGAGAGAGGAAAGATGACTTATCCTAATCTTAAAAATCATCAGCGTTATCAAGAGCTTTTTAGTATTTATAAGAACTTGACAGAAAAATTATCTTCTGAGTACGAGGCACTTGGAAAATTCCGAAGAGGAAATTTAGATAAATAAAAAGTATTGATTTTCTGTCAATACTTTTTTAAAAATCATAATGAGATAAAATATCAGAAATTAATGACCAATCAAAACCTTTACGTCCAAGTGCTTGTGACATTCGTTGTTTTAGATTGTATCCCTCATACCGCCTTGAAAGTCTTTGATAAACTTTTTCAGCCTCTTTTTCAAGAAGGATATTTTCATTATCTTCATCAGCAACTAGCTCTAAATCATCTAAGACTTGACTTGCCATAGAGTAGGAGAAACCTTTAGCTACAAGAGCTTGAGAAATTTTAATTTTAAGTTGCTTGAAAGGAAGTTGATGTGATTTTGCTTTAATAACTTTTTCAGCTAGTTTATGAGCAATTTTAAACTCCTTACTTTCATCAAAGAGACTAAGCAGCTGCTCATTTATAAGTTCTTCATCGAGGCCCTTTAGCTTGAGTTTTTGTAAAATTTGATAAGGACCATAATTTTCAAGAGTTAGCTGAGTTTCAATATAGCGTTGACAGTAGGCTTGATCATTGATTAGATGAATCTTTTCAAGTTCAAGTAAAATTTGCTCTATATCAGTAGTTGGGATTTCTTGTGTCAACAGGTAGTTTTCAACTTCTTTCTTTGTTCGTGTTTTAAAAGAAAGATAATAAATGGCTAGATTTTTCCCTTTTGAGTAACTGGCGAATTTTCTGAGTTCTTCAACTTCTTTGGAAGTTAAATTCTTTCCCTTTGAAAGCATAAACTTGACAATGCAATCCTCAGTAAGGTAAATACTTTCAAAGTTTTCATCATCAAAGGAAAGTAAGTATAAACGCTTGAGCTTTTTTAAAGTTGTAACTTTAGGCATATTATAACTCTAAAGCTCGTCTATAAATATCTTTAGCCTGTAAGTAATTTTCTTCAGATAAAGAAGAAAATGTATCCATCATAACACCAGAGTTAACTTCAAGAATTTTGAATCCATCCAAAGTTTCAGCAATATCAATAGAGGCAAAGTTAATATTCAAGGCTTGAGCAGCTTTAACGGCAATTGCCTCAAGCTCGGGGTGGCTTTCAAAAATAAGAGGCTCAGCACCAAGTCCAAGATTATGCTTCCAACCAGAATTAATTTTTTTAGCGTAAATTAATTCTACTTTTTCAAAGAGAACAACAATACGAAATTCGTTAAGAAATTTCATAAAGGGAGCGACAGCTAAGAAGTTTCCACCTGCAAGTATTTTTCTTCCAGAACGAATAAAATCCTGTAAAGAAGAAATTCTCTCAACTTCAACTCCACCAGAGCCTTGATTAGGCTTTAGAACGAGGTCATTATTATGAGCGTTCATCATTGCGTGAAAACGAATCTCATCAATTTCCATAAAAAATTCATGAGGAATAACAGGGAGCCCAGCTGTTGATAAAAAGTTTGTTGTTGAGGCTTTATCATCGCAAAGTCTACTACTGGCAGCATTATTCAAAGAAAAATGATAGCCCGTTACAAATTTGTTATCAATTTTCATTGTCCATCCATTTGCATAAGATTGATAAGTTAGCTTATTTTCAACTGCAATTTCTTTTAACATTTTTTCAATGGGTCTAATTTTTTTCATAATCTATATTATAACTTATATTTGAAAAATATAAAATACAAAAACATAAGAAAGTATTGTTATATAAAGAAATAGTTAAAAAACGAAAAGAATATGAAAATTAATTAATTTATATTTTTTATAAAGTTGATAAGAGTCAATAGTAAATTAACTAATTTTCATAAAAAGAAAAATATAAATCTAAATAATTTTGAGTAACTATGATCTTAATAAAAAATAAGAGTTCAGCTCCTTGTCTTTTTTTTGTACTGTAGTTCAACAAATTGTCCATAAGTTTTAGTTCCAACAAGAACGAGATTTTCTTGATAGTTTCCCTTTGGAAAGAGTGGAATACCGTCACCTAATAAAATAGGTGCTAAGGTTAATTGATAACTATCAATAAGTTGATGTTCTAAAAAGAGTTTGATTAACTCGCCTCCACCTATATTCCAAATATTTCCTTTTAATGTAGAAATAAAATCTTCCAGATTCTCTGGATTAACAAACTTTACTTTGTCATTGTCAGCCAAATCTTGTGTACTGAAAACATAACAATCTTTATCATAATATTCCCATTTGTCAGGTTCGTTTTCGATAATCCAGTCGTAAGTTCGTCTTCCCATGATGACAGTGTTGATTGTTGAGATGAAATTAGAGTAACCGTTATCTCCTTCTCCTTCAACATCAAAAAGCCACTGAAGACTTTCATTTTTATCAGCAATATAACCATCAAGAGTACTTGCAATATAAAGTTTAATCGTCATTTCTTTCCTCCAAAATTAATTGATTAAGATCTTTTTCGTCAAATTGATAGTTTTTTTGACAAAATTGACAAATGATTTCAGCACCATGATCTTCTTCAATCATGGCTGTTAATTCTTTATTGCCAATGGATTTTAAGCCTTCCTTGAAACGCTCACGTGAGCAGTCACAGTGAAATTTTAAATCAGAACTTTCTAAAATTTTATAGTCGATATCACCATAAATAGCTGGGAGAATATTATCAATAGTTAACTGAGAAAGAGCAGGCATTTTTTTAATTTGTTCTTCCATTTGAAGGATTTCTTCTTCACTTGCACCTGGAAGAGCTTGCAAGAGAAAGGCAGTTGCTGATTTGATACTGTCATCTTTGTTAAGTTGAATATTAACGCCGACGGAACTTGGAGTCTGTTCAGATTTTAAAAAGTACCAAGCCAAATCTTCAGCAATTTCAGCAGAGATAAGTTCTACTTTTCCTGTGTAGCTTGTTCGTAAGCCCATGTCTTTAATCACAATAAAGTCACCATTTCCAATTAATGGTCCAACAAGTATCTCTCCTGTTGATGTTTTTCGGTAATCTAAGTCAGGATTTTTAACGTAAGCTTTAACTGCTCCCTGAGTATCAGCAACAGCTAAAATAGCTGACATAGGACCATCTGCAATAACTTTTACTGTAATTTTTGTATCATTTTTTTCAAGAGCAGCAAGTATTTGAGCGACCATAATTGTACGCCCTAAGGCGACAGAACTTGAAGCAAGTGTTTGCTGAGAATTTTGAGCATCAGTCACTGTTTGTTGACTGTCTAATGCAAATGCTCTAAAATGCCCGTTAGCTGAGATTGATTTTATGATTTTATCCATGAGAAAATTATAACAGAAAAATAAGAAAAAACCTTTATTAAATTTTAGGTTTTAGCCTTATAAATGTTATAATGATAAGCAATGAAATACCTACAAATAAAGATCAAAAAATTTAAAAATATTGAAACAGCTCTCTCGGTTGAAGATTGTCTTTATCGTCAGGGGATAAACTATCTTCTTTTAGACTGCCGTGAGATCAAAGATTTAGATTTGGAAAATTTGATAGAAAATGTACGCTCACGTTTTATTGTCTACGCTTATGCAAATGAAGAGCAAGATAAAAAACTGAAGGAAATGGGACATTTTGACTTAACTGAAATTTGGGAAAGTTCAAATTTTATTGATCAACTGGATTTTATATTTGATGATTTAGCACAAACACAAGGATTTTCAATGCTTCCAGATGAGGCAGCAGAGATTTCTAATCACTTTCAAGGCTATATTGAACGTCATGGTCGTTATGAAATGTTTGTAGAAGGAGAATTTGAAGAAGAAACTGTTTTATTAGACTTTAAAAAGATTGTCAAAAACTGGGGACGTACCATATTTGTCATGCCTTTTCGTCGCTTTTATAATTCAGCTGGTCGCTATCATTTAACTTTTGATTATGAGACGAGTGGCGATTTGCAAGTGATTTATGTGATTTATACTCTTGATCGCAGAGGAAATTTACTTAGAAAGGAGCGAATCACTGAGAAGGAATATGTCTTTCAAGCAGACGAAAATGTAGAATTTAAAGGACAAATTTTACTCAAAGGAAAGGGAACTGTTACTTTAGGAAAGGTTTGGACTTATAAGGAAAAGTATGGACTTGGATGGTTTCAGGCGGGAGATGAACGGACAGAAACTAAAAATAAGGAATTCATTCACTCCTACTTTATCCCAGGAAAGAGAAAAGAAAAGTTAATTGTAGGTTTTTCTGGAAATTTATCAGAGTTAGCACATTATGAAAGACAGTCAATGGCAACTTATGGTTTTCCAGTCCTTCTTTTTTGTGACCTAAGAGCACGTGGGGGGGCTTTTCATATTGGTCGTAATCTTTCTATAGATTATGCTCAAACCTTGATTGGAATTATTAATCAGAAACTTAAAAGGCTAGGTTTGACGCATTCAGACTTGATAATGGTTGGTTGGTCGATGGGGAGTTTTCCAGCCATGTATTATGGTATAAAGCTGAGAGCATCAGATATTATTGCAGCAAAACCTCTCCTTCATTTGGGAAATGTGACAGGAGATGCAGAGATTTCATTTCGTTCAGAGCCTTCAATGATTGCTGCAAGAGAATACTTGACAGGGCGTTATCATCCTAATGACCAGGAAGAATTAAATGAGGTTATTTATGAACTATTAAAAGTTTCAGACCTCTCAGAAATTAATTTTTATACCTTTATGATGAAAAATGATGAGTTGGATCGTTGTGAGTCACTTTTTAATTTTATTGCCTCTCATGCCAAGTCAGTAGAAAGTCATTCAGAGCAAGGTTTCCATTCAGAAAAAATTCCTGTCATGAGTCAGTGGATTAATAAGATTTTAGATAGAATTTCTAATCAAATAAAACTATCGTAACTTTTAAAGAATTAGTGTATAATTAGACTAATAAGCATAAGCAAATAAGGAGCAAGTAGAATGATTTACTTAATAGGAGAATATAGTGTTTTTAATAGAGATGCCGCTATTTTAGGTGTAAAGTCTTTGTTTGATAAAAAAGGAGTTGATTGCGAAATTATTACGCCTTCAATGGATGTGAAACACCAAAGAAACCGTGCAGCATTAACATCTGGTTTTGATGTAGGGACTGTTTGGTCGATTTATGATCGCTTTACAGGTCGTGTGACTCAAGAGGAGTTAAGATTAACACCTGAAAATTACCAAGCACCTCCAGGTTATCAAGCTCAATCAGGACAAGGCTCATTAAAATATTTAAATGGAGAATCAACTCTGGACTTGAAATTACGTGCAGATGGGAGTATTGAATCTATCGAGCATATTGAAGCAGGAGATTTGATTGATCGATTTAACTACGATGATGGTGGACACTTGATTACAGTTGAGTACCCTCTAGGAAATGATACACATACAAAGATTGTGGATGCTCAAGGCGAGCCAATCTTTGAACTTTATCAGACTGGGAAATATAAAAAAGTAGTTAAGATAAAATACCTTCCAATGGATTTAGACTTCTTATCAGAAGCGATGTTTTGGGAGTGGGCTTTTGAGCGTCTTGTAGAAGCCAAAGATAGTGAAGATAAGTTTTTCATTATGAATGAGAGTTTCAGACGTGCCATTGCAACGTCAGATTTTAAAAAATCAGATGTCTATCTTCTTCCAATGCAAACATTTGATGAAAGCTTTAGTCGTGATATCTTATATGATCATTATGAGAAAATTATTTTCAATGGTCATGATGAGATGAAGCTTGTAGGTAAAGCTTTTGAGGATAGAACGTCAAGTAAGCTTTATTGGAACAACTATATTTCGACAGATAAAATTGCTGCAAATTATGGAGTAGATACTTTTTCAGTTTATTTAAATCTAGGAACAGAGTCAGAACTTGTTGATTTTAATGATGTGACTGCTTTTGTTCTTGAAACCTTAAAGTCTGAAGAACAGGTAAGTTTCATGATTGAGTTTTCACTTTTACGTGATCAGGTTAATCTTTTAGATCGTTTCAGAGCATCAGGGGTAGATGAGGAGATGATACAAAATCGACTTCAGGTGATGACACGTCCATTGCCTGAAATTAGAAGTGCAGCAATGGCAAGTTCTATTTTATATATTCACTATCAAAATCCTGCAATGGTTTCGTCACCTCTTATGCTTGCCATCGCTGCTGAAAAGCCAATTTTAGCATTAGAAGGTGACCCTTTACTTAATGATTACTTAAGTGACAGTAATGGTAAAATCATCTCAGATACCTCTGTTTCACGTTTGATTCGTCAGACAATTTATGATGTGGAGTTTATTCAATACCTTGCTCCAGAGCTTGGAATTGTTCGTGAAAACTTCTCAGATGAAAATACCATGCGTCGTTGGGATCAGATTTTTTCCGATAAAGGACAAAAACTTTGACCGTTTATCATATCAATAGAGGGATAGGTCAGAGTTCAAGTGGGATTGAGTATGCTCAGAAGTATCGCTTTGACTTAGTGAAAGACTTTCCAGAAGAGCAGTACTTTGTCTTTTGTGATTATATCTATTCTAACTATACACGTTTTACAGATAATATAGGCATTGATATGGATTTTACACTCAATGCTTATAAGTTTATGGCAGGTCAAAAAAATCATCGCTCAACTTATTCTCTCTCAGAATTTGAAAAAACTCTAACAAAGGAATTTAAAAAAGAGAATGAAAATGAACGCTCGGTTGATTTTAAAAACGATAAGAGCAGTTATAAGGTCTGGTTTGTTCCAGAAACTAAAATGATTGATCGAGTGGATATGATTTTTTCAGGAGCTTTACAAGAAGTTGCACATTATAGTGATCGTTTGACAAGTATTGATTATTACCATGGAAAAGAAATCTTTTGCCGTTATTTTTATGATGAAGATGGCCAACGATCTATGCGTCAATTTTTACATGAAAATAAAATAATTTTAACTTTATTAGGTGATAAGGTTCTTCAAGGAAGTTCTGAATTTTATCAGGAGTTTTTCAAGCGCTTAGAATTTTCTAAAGAAGATTTAGTAATTATGGATAGAAATACAGACTTAGCTTCAGAATTATTCCAAAATAAGTCCGATTCTACTTTTGTTGTTGTCGTGCATGCTGAACATTTTAGTAAGCGTATGACAGATGAGCAATGGGTACTCTGGAATAACTATTATGAATACGTTTTTGTTAATCATCAATATATCGATTACTTTATTGTGTCTACTGATAAGCAAAAAGAAAAACTTCAACATCAGTTTGAAATTTCTGGAAATCAAGAATCTAAAATTTTAACAATCCCTGTAGGGACGATTTCTCAATTATCAGAGGGGAAAAATCTTCAAAAGAATAAGTATAAGTTTTTGACAGCCAGTCGTCTGGCATCTGAGAAACATATTGATATCTTAGTTCAAGCAGTTGCAAGAGTAAAAGAAGAAATCCCTGAAATTGAATTTGATATTTATGGGGCTGGAAGTCTAGAAAAAAATTTAAAAGAACTTATTAATAAGTTAGAAGCTCAAGATTATATTCGACTTAAAGGACATTATCACTTAAACTTAGAGCTTTATGAACAATACGGTGCCTATCTAACAGCTTCAGGCTCAGAAGGATTTGGCTTGACCATTCTTGAAGCCTTAGCAGCAAGTCTTCCAATAGTTGGTTTGAATGTTGACTATGGCAATACTGAATTTATTAAAAATAAGATTAATGGTTATCTCATTGAGCCAAAGACTGAAGAGGAGCAAATTTTAATCTTTTCTGAAAAAATAAAGCATAGTATAAGAAAACTGGATAGAAAAAAAGTTCATCACTACTCTAAAGAAAAGGCAACGAACTATTTGTCAGAATATGTTAGTCAGCAATGGCGTGATTTTTATGACTTATGTTTGAAAGGAGATAAAAAATGAAACTTGTTTTAACAGACTTTTATCATCAAGCCAGCAAGCGTTTTTTATCAAGTTTGACGATTGCAAAGATTAATTATCGGCATGTCACGATTCATTATGATGGCTTTTTAGCTCAGAAAACACTTAACCCATTTGCTTATCTTATAGGTGCAGAAACCCTCGAGGATAAAGACCTTCATTATAATCAGATTAAGGTTCCTGAGTTTTATGAAATTCGTAATTTAGATGGGTTAAAAGCTGAGATTTTATTAGGAGATGAGTTAAAAGGTTATATTTATTATGCTACACAAGGTCATCGGTTAGTATCAGAGGTTAGTTGGTTAGATAAAAAAGGAACAAAAGTTATATCGGAACGTTATAATAGTAAAGCTTTTAAATATTCCGAAGTCCTTCATAATTTTGAAGGAAAGGCAGTAAAAGAAATTTATTTTAATGCTGATGGAAAAAAAGTATTGACAAGAGATTTACTGACGGATGTAATTGTATTTGGATCAAAGATATTTTCAAATCTATCAGACTTTATAAAAGCTTATCTTCAAGAACTTAAGTTTGAGTATGATGAGATTTTGATCAATTCAATGTCAACTCCTTTTTTTGTAAGTAATCGTCTTGCAAATGTGAAATCAAGTTTGTACTTTCAAGAAAAAATTCAAAAAGAAATTCCGGCAAATATGAAAATGATCTTAGAGGGTAAAACAAATGTGACGCGACTTCTTTTTGAAAATGAAAAAGAAATGGAAAAAGTTAAGCACATGTTTGCTCACCCTCAGCTTGACCTTATTTATCTAGGGACAATTGAAAGAATAAAAAGAAAAAATACTTTTCGTTCAAAATATCTTACGCTCACACGATCAGATCAAATTCTTTATGACAATAAGATTGCAGAAAATCTTCAAAAGGAAAATGCAATATGGACAATTGCAGCTCCTTCAGAGATTTCAGATAAACTTAGAACTTTTGCAAGTAAGCATGATAATGTATTTGTATTAGAGGCTATTCGCCTGAATCAGATTGAGAGTTTACTTTCGAATCATGATATTTATTTAGATCTTAATCAGGGAACAAATTGGGAAAATATTATCCAAAAAGCCTACTTGGAAGGAATGCTTGTTTTATCAGATAGAAAAACAGCTAAAAATCCTGATTATGAGCTTGTTTTTGAGCAAGAAGAAGAGTTTGAAAAGTTATTAAAAATTCCAGAAAAATCCTTTCTTTTAGATCTTCTTCATAAGAAAAAAGGAAAAGTTGCTCAAGTTAATGATTATAAGGAGATTTTATCTTGACAGAGTCAATTAAGCGTCTTTACTGGCGTTATAACTTTACAAAATCAGATAAGTTTTATCTTTTAGATGGTGCTCGTGTTGTTTATGATGAAGGGGAGGAAATTGTATTTGAGCATCATTTAATTAAGAAAAATATGCCTATTTTAGAGCTTTCATCAGAACATTTTTTTGGACTTCCTATAAATGAAATCGTAAAATTTTCAATTGACTCTGAAGATTTTGGTTTATTTTCTTTTTTAGAAATTATCTTTTTTAAAAAAGCAGAAGAAATTGCTCGTTTTTCTGATCGAACAAAAAAGTCTGTTGAGTTTGTTGTTCCAAAATACGATAGTTTTTCTATCAAACTAAGGGTAACAGGCTCAGGTTATACACATTTATTAGGAATAACAGCCTCTGTCGTAAGTACGGGGGGCTTGATTTTTGAAGATGATAGAAAATTATCAGAAACTCTGGCTGTTAAAAAGATAGAGGGGCAAGGAAGTGAGGATACTTTACTCGTTACTTTTTCAAAGGGCTTGTATTATCTAACTGCTGAGTTTTTTAGTCATAGTAAACCACAGTGTCACTTCGCTAGTTTAGATGGAAAGTTTAACGCTGATCAGGTGATTGATTTTCTTTTACTGCAACCTTACCACAAAGTCAAGGTTTATGGAGCAACAGCAGATATCTTGTTAAAATTATCGGATTATGTTACAATAACTACAATTGAATAAGTCTTTTGGACAAGTAGCTAAAGAGAAGTTAACAGGGAATGTGGGCCTTAGATTGTAAGCCTGCATAATGAAACTTTATTGAAATTCAGCCAAATAAAAAGACAGATTAAAATTAAGTGATAAATAAGGATGGTTACGCGGTTTCCCCGCTCCTAAATGAGAGGGGAAGACTGCGTTTTTTTATTAGAAAGGAAAATATAATGTCATTTTATGAATATAAAGCAAAGAAAATAAATGGTCAGGAAGTTTCAATGTCTGACTATAAAGGAAAAGTAGTTCTTATAGTAAATACAGCAAGTAAGTGTGGGCTAACACCACAATTTGAAGGTCTTGAAAAACTTTACAAGGAATATCATGAGCAAGGATTGGAGATTTTAGGATTTCCTTGTAATCAATTTGCAGCACAAGATCCAGGTAGTCACTCAGAAATAGAAGAATTTTGTCAGCTTAACTATGGAGTGACTTTTACAATGTTTGAAAAAATTGATGTTAATGGAGGTCAGACACACCCACTTTATAAATTCTTAAAAAAGAAAAAGTCAGGTTTACTTTCAAGCTCAACAATAAAATGGAATTTTACGAAGTTTTTAATTGATCGTGAAGGACAGGTTAGTCAACGCTTCTCTCCTAAATCTGAACCAGAGGAAATGAGAGAAGATATTGAAAAATTATTAAAAATGAGTAAATAAGGATGGAAATTTAAATGATATTAGAAGAAAAGATTTTAAAACTTCAAGAGGCATCTTTAAAGCAGCTGAAAGAACTTGCAGATGAGCAAGCCTTAAATAACTTTCGTATTCAAATACTTGGGAAAAAAGGTGAGTTGACAGAAATTTTAAAAGGGATGAAGGATCTTTTGGCAGAAGAACGACCTAAAATAGGAGCTTTAGCGAATGATTTTCGTGATAAAATTAATGTTTTATTAGAGGAGAAAAAATTAGAATTAGAAAGTAAGCGTCTTTATCAAGCACTTTCTTATGAATGTTTAGATGTTACTCTACCTGGACGGAAAAATAAACAGGGCTTTCGTCATATTTTGACTCAAACAGAAGAAGAAATTGAAGAGATTTTCTTAGGGATGGGTTATAAAATAGTAGAGGGCTATGAGGTTGAAACGGATCATTATAATTTTGAGAGGATGAACTTACCTAAAAATCACCCTGCACGTGACATGCAAGATACTTTTTATATTACAGATGAGATTTTACTTAGAACACATACAAGTCCTATGCAGGCTAGAATGATGGATCAGCATAATTTTGAAAGTTCAAGCTTACAGATGATTGCACCAGGTCGTGTTTATAGAAGAGATACAGATGATGCCACACATAGTCATCAATTCCATCAGATTGAAGGGCTTGTTGTTGGAGAAAATATAAGTATGTCTAATCTAAAAGGAACTTTAGATCTTGTGATGAAAAAAATGTTTGGTTTAGATCGTAAGCTGCGTTGGCGTCCAAGTTATTTCCCTTTTACAGAGCCATCTGTAGAGGTTGATATTAGCTGTTTTAAATGTCAAGGAAAAGGATGTAATGTTTGTAAACAAACAGGCTGGATTGAGATTTTAGGTGCAGGAATGGTTCATCCTAAGGTGCTTGAAATGTCAGGCTTAGACAGTTCAGTTTATTCAGGATTTGCTTTTGGTCTAGGACTGGAGCGTATTGCCATGCTTAGATATGGAATTAATGATATTCGTGAATTTTATCAGGGAGATTTAAGATTCTTAGAGCAATTTACATGATAAATTGTGATTATAAATTTAAAATAAGAAATTAAGGAAAATAAAATGCAAGTAAGTTATAAATGGTTAAAAGAATTATTACCTGATTTGACAGTGACAGCAAGAGAGTTAGAAGAAAAGATGTCAACAACAGGCATAGAAGTTGAAGGGATTTACTCTCCAGAAAACGGACTTTCTAAACTTGTTGTAGGAGAAATCTTATCAATTGAGGATATTCCAGATACTCATCTGCATATTACAAAAGTTGAAGTGGCAGAACAAGAATCTTTACAGATTGTATGTGGAGCAGATAACGTTCGAGTAGGTATGAAGGTTATTACAGCTTTAGTTGGTGCGAAAATTGTAGATAATCACAAGATTAAAAAAGGAAAAATTCGAGGCGTAGCGTCCAACGGAATGCTTTGTGCTTTAGATGAATTAGGAATTTCTGATAAGATAAATCCAATGAAACATGAAGAGGGGATTTATGAGCTTCCTGCTGAGGCTAAAAATGGAGAGAGTATTTTTCCTTATTTAGATATGGATGATGAAGTTTTAGAGTTATCAATTACACCTAATCGTGCAGATGCGTTATCAATGCGAGGTGTGGCACATGAAGTGTCAGCAATTTATAATCTGCCTTTATCATTTGCTAAGAAGGAAATTAAAGAAGTTGAAAGGGCAGCAAAGGATAAGATTTCAATAAAAGTAGAGACAGATAATGTTGCAACTTATAAAATTCGTATTATTGAAAATGTAACGATAAAAAAATCACCTCTCTGGTTGCAAAATCGACTTATGAATGCTGGAGTTAAACCGATTAATAACGTGGTAGATGTGACAAATTATGTATTAATGTATTATGGCCAACCTTTACATAGTTTTGATTTTAATAAATTAGCATCGGATGAAATTCTTGTACGACAGGCGAAGAAAAATGAAAAGATAATTACGTTGGATGCTACTGAGCGTCAACTTTCAGAAGAAGATATTGTCATTACAGCAAAGGGTGTTCCAGTCGCTCTTGCGGGTGTCATGGGAGGTTTAGACTCTGAAATTACAAATGAAACAACAACAGTTGCGCTAGAAGCTGCTATTTTTGACAGTCTTTCCATCCGTAAAAGCTCTCAAAAATTTAATTTACGCTCAGAGTCATCCAGCCGTTTTGAAAAAGGAATCAATGAATCGACTGTTACAGAAGCTTTAGATTATGCAGCGGCAATGATTGCTGAACTTTCAGAAGGAGAGGTCCTGTCAGGGATTGTCGAATCAAATGATTATAAGCCTGAAGCTGTAAAAGTAGAGGTAACTCTAGAAGAAATCCATAATTTATTAGGAGTAACTCTAGAAATTAAAGAAATTGAGCAAATATTTAATCAGCTTGCTTTTTCTACAGAAACGAAATCGATAACCTCTAGAGAATTTCGAAGATTTAGAGATGAGGGGACGGTATTTATATGTGAAATTCCAGCACATCGTTGGGATATTCGTATTGCGGCAGATCTTGTAGAAGAAGTTGCACGTATTTATGGCTATGATCGTCTGCCTGTTAGTCTCCCATCGCTTCAAACTTCTGGTGAGAGAACAGACTTTCAAAAACTTCGTCTAAAAGTCCGTAAATCTTTAGAAGCTTCAGGCTTAAGTGAAGTGATTGCCTATAGTCTTGTGAGTTCAGAAAAAGCATTAGAATTTTCTGGAGAAAAAGAACTGACTTCTTTAATGCTCCCAATGTCAGAAGAAAGAACAAGTTTGAGAACATCAATGATTCCTGGCCTGTTAGATATTATAAATTACAATCAAAATCGTAAAAAGTCAGATTTGGCAATTTATGAGATAGGAAATGTATTTTTAACAAGAAATAAAGAAGATGAGCATCCCGAACAATGTACGCACCTTGCATTTGCTTTAACAGGAAAATTAAAAGATAAAAGCTGGCATCAGGAAGAAAAATCTGTTGACTTTTATGATTTAAAAGGGATTGTGGAAGAACTTTTGATAGGCTATGAAAAGCTTGAATTTCAAGCGATTTCAGATAAGGAAGGGATGCATCCTGGACGTACAGCTATAATTAAAATTAAAGGGCAAGAGATAGGATTTCTAGGACAAGTCCATCCTGTTTTTGCAAAAAAATATGATATTAAAGAAACATATGTTGCAGAACTTGATATACAGCTTTTACTTAATCTTTCTCCCAAACAAGTAATTTTTAAAGAAATTCCAAAAATCCAAGCAAGTAGCCGTGATTTGGCCTTACTTTTAGATGAAAATATTCAGCATTCAGAAGTTGAGAGTGTCATTTTAGAAAGTAAAGTTAAGAGTCTTTCTGAAATTCGCCTCTTTGATATTTATAGTGGAGAAAAATTATCAAAAGGAAAGAAATCAATGGCTTATAGCTTAACATTCCAAGCTTTAGGACAGTCACTAACTGATGAGGAAATTAATCTTGCAGTTAATAAAATAACAAAGCAATTAGAAGAAAAGTTGTCGGTTGAAATTCGATGATAATAGAGAGCTTTGCGTCTCTTTTTATCTCTGTTGATAATTGAGTTAGAATATGTTAGAATTAAATGAATGATCTTATATAGTGACATGAATAAGAGATTAGGGAGAGAACACTGACTACAAAACAATTAAAATCAACTCTAACTTTAATAGGAGTAGCTTTTCTTTTAAGTTCATTTTTGCTTAATACTGAAGAACTTAAGGCAGATAGTTCAACACAGCAGCAAATGCTAGAGTATCAGAAAAAGTTGGATACCTTATCTGAACAGATGACGGAAAATACAATAGACTCTATTAAACTAGAAAAAGACATTGCAACAAGAAAATCTTTGGTAGAAGATCAGATGAGGAATATGCAAGAAAATCAGCAGTATGCCTCACCTAATGTCCTCTATCAAATCTTTTTCAACCAAATGTCATTGCAACAAGCAGTCGCAATGAGCACTGTGATTAATCAATCGATGACTAATATCGAACAATTAAAGGTAGATGAGGAAAAATTAGAGAAAGAAAAGAAAGAAATTCAAGCGCAACAAAAGGAAGTTGAAGAAACATTAAATATTTTAAATACAAAATATCAAAATGAAATGGCAGTTGCTGAAGCTGAAAAGCAGGCAAAGTTGGCAATGCAAGCTGAAGAAGAAAAGGAAAGCTTAGAAGAAGCCAATGAAAGTAATTCTTTAAATGTGACACCTCCTACAGATAACTCAAATAGTAATAATAGTAATAATAACGAAACAACAACTGTAACTCCACCACCAGTTAGTATAGGGAATTCCTCTAGCTGGTCAGATTGGCCACCTGCTGCAGCTGCTCAGTATGTCTCAAATGGCACCGGAGTGTCAGCAACAGTTTGGTTAAAGATTCTTTATCGTGAATCAGGAGGAAATCCAACGATTGTTAACCCTTCCTCAGGTACTTATGGCTATTTCCAGATGAATGGAGCAGCACATGGTGGTGTTAACTATGCGGCAATGAGCCCAGTAGAGTATTTGAACGCTGTGATAAACCTTTATCATACTCAAGGTGCAGGTGCCTGGTCACAAACATGGTGGTAATAAATCTTAAATTTTGAGAATTTTCTCAAAATTTTTTATTTTAAGAAATATAAAAGAAATAGAGATATTTATTATGTTATAATGTAGTATATGAGAACAGGGAGAATTATAAGGCTTTTGGCTGGCTTTTATCGAATTGAATCTGAAAATAAAATATTTGAAACACGAGCACGTGGGAATTTTCGTGAAAAGGGAATCAAACCTCTAGTGGGTGATTTTGTAAAGTTTGAAAATGATTATATCCTTGAACTTCTAGAAAGGAAGAATTCACTGATTCGACCGGCAATTGCTAATATTGATCAGGTAATTATTGTGATGAGTACAGTTGAGCCTAATTTTTCTAAAAATTTATTAGATCGTTTTATTGTTTTGTTAGAGCATCATCATCTTGATATAAAGATTTATTTAACAAAAACTGATTTAAAGAAAATGGACCTCTCAGATTATGCAAAGATAGGCTATTTAGTTTTAGACAATTCCGAAGACTTGATTGAAATTTTAAGAGATAAGGTTACTGTATTTATGGGGCAAACAGGTGTAGGTAAATCAACTCTTCTTAATAAGATTGCTCCAGATTTAAATCTAGAAACAGGAGAAATCTCAGAAAAATTAGGACGAGGTAAGCATACAACACGCCATATAGAGCTATATCCAGTAGCCGATGGGTTAATAGCTGATACACCTGGATTTTCTAGCCTAGACTACGAAGTAGATAATCAAGTGGAGCTGAATCATTGCTTTATAGATATTTATGAACTCTCAAAAGGCTGTAAATTTAGAGAATGTAGCCATACACATGAACCAGAATGTCTTGTAAAAGAAGCCTTGTCCCAAGGAAAACTCACCAAATCAAGGTATGAGAATTATTTACAATTGCTATCAGAAATTAATAAAACGAGGGAAGTATATGTCAAAAAAGCAAAAAAGAAATGATTGGTCTATATTTTTATATAGCTTATGTCTCTTTGCAATAATTATTTTATGGATTCTTGTTTATATATTTAAAGAGGTATTCGGAGATTTTCAGATAGCTATTTTTATTCTCCTTCTCCTTCTTACGCTGATAGTTTTATATTTTCTAAAAAAACTTTTACTAAAGCATTTATTGAAATGATTTGAGTCTTATTCTTTAGCATTTCATGATAAAATAAAATTAGATTCACCATAAAGATTATAAAGAGGTTTAGCTTTAATGCTCAAAATGATACAAAATTCTATAAAATCATATATCCCAGCTATTATTATTACAATACTTTTACTTGTTTTAGAGTGTTTTTTTCTCTTTGTTTTAGAAAAGAGTCAGATTATTCCAACAAAGTATATTGCTTTAGTTGCAGTTGTTATCTTTCTTTTTATTTTTCTTTTATTTTTTTTCATGCATCGAAAAGAGCGTAAAGGCCGTTTTATTGTAGGTACATTATTTAGTTTCCTTTTATCTGTTATTTTAATTTATGGTATTATTGGTGTTCATAAGGTAACAGGGACATTAAAAGCTATTACAGATGTCAAAACAGAAATGACTGATGTAGGTGTTTACGTGCTTACAGATAATCTTGCTGAAAGTTTAGAAGAACTAGATGAAGAAAATTTTGGTGTTCTAGAAGAATTAGAAAGAGAAACTACAAATAATGTTATTGAGCAGATAAAAAGTCAAGATATCTCTATGATTTTAAGAGATTATTCAGGACCCACAACATTAATTGAAGGATTAAGAAATGGAGAGACAGGTGCCATTATTTTAAGTACAGCTTATATTGATGTTATTAAAGATTTAGATGGTTATGAAGAAATTGACAGCGAGATACGTAAAATTGCAAGTTTCAGTGTAGAAGGAGAAAGTAAAACACCGACTGAAAAAACGATTGATAAAGATGTGTTTACTATTTATATCAGTGGTATTGATAGTCGTGAAGGACTAATAGCAAAAGGGCGTTGTGATGTTAATATTTTAGCTACGGTAAATATGATAACGCATCAGATTCTTCTTGTGACAACACCACGTGATTATTTTGTTGAGCTTCCAATTTCTTATGGCGCGAGAGATAAACTTACACATGCAGGAATTTATGGAATCAATGTTTCGATGGGAACACTTTCGATGCTCTTTGGATTAGAGGAGATAGATTATTATTTCCGTATTTGTTTTGAAGGTATGAGAGATTTAGTAGATGCTGTAGGAGGAGTGACAGCCTATTCAGATTATACCTTTACTACAAAGTCGGGAGCTTACTCCTTTGTAGAAGGTTATAATGAGATGAATGGAAAAGAAGCTCTCGCCTTTTCACGTGAACGTTATGCTTTCTTAGAAGGTGATCGTCAACGCGGAAAGAATCAAACGGCTGTCATTAAAGCCATGTTGGATAAAGTGACGTCACCAGATATTTTAGCGAATTACAGCTCTATTTTAGAGGCAGTTGAAGGGAATTTTGAGACAAGTTTTTCTTATGATCAGATTACTGGCTTGGCAAATGAGCAATTAGATAGTGCAGCAAGTTGGGAAGTGATTAGTTATAGTGTTGATGGCTATGGTAGTACAGAAATTCCTTACTCTATGAGTATGCCTGTGTATGTTATGATACCAGATGAAACAACTGTAACAACGGCACAGACGATGATTCAATCCATGATGAATGGAGAAAGAATTACAGAACCAACTAAAACAGAAGCAATTATTGATTAAAAATTAAAAATTAAAAATTAAAAATTAAAAATAAAGAGGTAATTTATGAAAAAAAATCAAATTTTCCCACTGTCTATAGTGATTAGTGCATTAAATATTTTAGCTAATGGTTTTCTTGTTTTCTTCAATGGTCAATTGCCCAGTATTTTCTCAATTATCTTAAGTATTTTCTTAGTGATTAATGCCTTTATTGCACTAGTGATTGCTTATCAAGCTTACAAACTGATGGAAAAAGCAAAAATTGATGACTTACTTTCTAAAAAAGTTCAGGAAAAAGAAGAGAAGAAAATAGAAGAGAAAAATCTGGCGTTAAAGATGAAAGAAGATGAAAAAGAAGTTAAAGTACCAGAAACCATAGTAGAAGTAGAGGAAGGTCATGAATAAATTTTGTATTGCACCCTCCTTATTGTCTTCTAACTTTGGGAAGTTTGCTGAAGAATCTAAAAGATTAGAAAAGTCAGGAGCTGATTACTTACATATAGATGTGATGGATGGGCACTTTGTGTCCAATCTTACTTTTGGTGCAGGAGTTGTTGCTGCCCTTCGTCCAGAAACAAAGCTGCTCTTAGATTGTCATCTAATGGTAGAACGTCCAGAAAACTATGTTGATGAATTTGTGAAAGCAGGTGCTGATATCCTTAGTGTTCATGTCGAGGCAACAGCTCATTTACATGCCGTTTTACAAAAAATAAAATCTCATGGGATTAAGGCTTCTGTAGTGATCAATCCTGCAACTCCTGTTTCAGCTATTGTACCTGTTCTTAGAATGGTTGATATGGTTTTGGTTATGACAGTTAATCCTGGCTTTGGTGGACAGAAATTTTTACCTGAATGTTTAGAAAAGATTAAAGAACTTACCTTATTAAAAGAAAAATTAAATCTTACTTTTGATATTGAAGTAGACGGTGGTATCAATGATGAAACAATTGTCTTGGCAAAGGAAGCGGGAGCCAATATATTTGTTGCTGGAAATTTTATTTTTTCATCTGAATATATGCAACAAATTAATAAGCTGCGTGAAAAATTAGAAAATTAAATCTTTAGATGGGGAAAAAATGTTAAATATTATTTTAATTATTTGTTTAATTATTTTGATTATAATTGGTCTGGCTAATTTCTTCAAAAAAAATAAGCCTGATGAGAAATTAGTGGGAAAATTTGAAAACTTATCCTCAAATTTAAGTGAAGTCCGTCGTGATTTAGCTTTCGAGTTAGGACAAAATCGAGAGGAATTAAATAATAGTTTAAATCAAGTATTAGATATTACTAGTCGTAATGCTGTTGAATTATCAGAGCATATAAACTCAAAATTTGATAAGCAATTTAAAGATTTACAAGATTCTAATGAAAAGAAATTGGATCAAATCCAAAAATCTGTTGATGAAAAACTTCAAGAAACATTGAAGCAGTCTTTAAGTCAATCTTTTGAGCAAGTTCAAAATCAACTGAAGTCTGTTGAGCAAGGATTGGGACAGATGAGAAATCTTGCTAGCGATGTGGGTTCTTTATCGAAAGTAATGACGGGGGTAAAAACTCGTGGAGTAATTGGTGAGTTGCAATTAGATCGAATTTTAGAGGAAATTCTTCCTCAATCCCAGTACAGAGAGCAAGAGAATATTCAAGATAATAATCGTGTAGACTTTGCAGTTATACTTCCAGGAAAAAGAGAGAATGAAGAATTACTTTTGCCAATAGATGCGAAATTCCCACTTGATGACTATCAACGTCTTTTAGAGTCTAAAGAAAAAAATGATAGTCTAGAGATTGAAAAATATAGTAAAGACTTACTAAATCGAATTAAAGTCTTTTCTAAAGATGTGGCAAATAAGTATATTCTACCACCCAAAACAACAGATTTTGCAATTTTATTTTTACCAACAGAAGGTCTTTTTATGGAAGTGGTGAATGCTAATCATGGAACTTTTATTGATCAGATTCGCCGTGAATTTAAGGTAAACATTACAGGTCCTACAACGATGACAGCAGTTTTAAATTCTCTACAAATGGGCTTTAAAACTCTTCAAATCGAAAAGAAGTCAAATGAAGTCTTTAAATTATTAACGTCTGTTAGACAGGAGTTTAATAATTATGAGACTGCACTTATGGCAGTCCAAAAAGACCTACAAAAATCAAATAATGATATTGATAAGCTCTTAACAACAAGAACTAACATGATGCAACGTCAATTAAAAAAGGTTGATATGTTGGAGGAAATAAATTAAAAAATAAAACTTGTCTATTTATAGATAGGTTTCTTTTTATAAATTAAAAGAAAAGTTTGTCTTTGATAAAATTCTGATATAATTAAATGAAGAACTAAAGTAAGGATGGAAAGTGAGAAAAAATGACATTAATAAAAGATATGAAGGTTGATCAGTATTTTGATGGTTTTTACCTTATAAAATCTGTTGAACTAAGACAAACTAGAGCAGGTAAAGATTATTTAGCAATGATTTTTCAAGATCACTCAGGGACAATATCTGGTAATCTTTGGGATGCACAGAAGTCAAATATTGATAATTTTCAAGCTGGAAAAGTTGTTCATGCTGAAGGAAAACGAGAGCTTTACAATAATATGCCACAGGTTAATCAAATAAAATTGCGTTTGGCAATGCCATTAGAACCTTCAGACCCAAGTGAATATCGAGAAAAATCACCTGTAAAAGAGCAAAATTTAAGAGATTATATCCAATCTATCGTTTTTAAAATTGAAAATGCAAATTGGAATCGTATTGTTCGTCATCTTTTAAGAAAATATGATAAGGAATTTTATCAATTTCCTGCTGCTAAAACAAATCACCATGCTTTTGAAGGAGGCTTAGCTTATCATGAAACAACAATGTTAAAGTTAGCTGAAAAAATAGTTGAGGTTTATCCTGAACTCAATGCTTCCTTGATGTTTGCAGGGATTATTTTACATGATATGGCTAAGGTTTTGGAGTTTACAGGTTTTGAAGATACTGCTTATACTTTAAAGGGAAATCTTATTGGGCACATTGTATTAATTGATGAGGAGGTATCAAAGACAGTTATTGAGTTAGGATTAGATGAAAATTCTGAAGATATTCTCTTACTTCGCCATGTACTTTTAAGTCATCATGGAAAGTTAGACTATGGGTCACCAGTTCGTCCTCAGATTAAAGAAGCAGAGATGATTCATCTGATTGATATGATGGATGCAAATATGATGATGATGTCAACAGCACTTAATACTGTTCAAACAGGGCAACAAACAGCAAGGATTTGGCCTTTAGATAATCGTAATTTTTATAAAGCAAGTTGGGAAAAGTAGGAGGAAATAATGGAAAATATTCTTGAAAATGATCAGTTAATGATTCAAGTAGATAGTTATGGAGCTGAGTTACATTCCATAAAAAAAAATGGAGCTGAGTATCTCTGGCAGGCAGATAAATCTTACTGGGCAAGGCATGCACCGATTTTATTTCCAATTGTAGGTAAGCTTAAAGATGGTGAGTATCGTCTCGCAGATCAAACTTATCAAATGAGTGGTCATGGATTTGCACGTGATCATGAATTTCAATTAATAAAAGTAGATAAAGATGAACTTGTTTATGAACTTACAGAGACTGAAGATAGTTTAAATCGCTATCCTTTTGAATTTAGATTGAGGGTTTCTTATAAGTTGAAAAAAAATAAGATTCGTATTCGATATAGTGTAAAAAATAAGGATGAGAAGTTCATGTATTTTGGAATTGGTGCTCATCCTGCATTTAATGTTCCAATTGAAAAAGGAAGTTTTGAGGATTATAAACTAGAGATCTCTCCGTCTGAAAATCGTGAATTTATTCCTCTAAATCTATCAGATGCGACGTTAAATCTTAATGAAAGAAAAGAAGTAGAGTTAGAAAGCTTGTCTTTGACACATGATTTATTTAAGAAAGATGCTTTAATTTTTAAGTCAAGTCCTGAAATGTCTGTGAGCTTGACGAACTCTCAAGATGAGCGTAAAGTAAAGCTGAGTTGGAAAGATATGCCTTACTTTGGTCTTTGGAGTCCCTATCCAACAGAAGCAGCATTTGTTTGTATTGAGCCTTGGTGTGGTTTAGCAGATGCAGAGGATACAGACGGTGATTTAAGTACGAAGTTTGCAATTAATGAATTAGAATCAGAAGCTACGTTTAAATGTGAATACACGATTGAGATTGATTGAATAAGGAAGGGAAAAGATGATAGATTTTAAAGAGCCTTTGCTGTTGTCATCGGGACTTTATTTAAAAAATAGGCTTATTATGGCACCAATGATTAATGTATCAAGTACTGAAAATGGAGAAATAAGTCATGCAGATATTCAATATTATGAGGAAAGAGCAGAAGGTTTAGCAGCAGTTATCACAGGAGCAGCTTATGTTACTGAAAACGGAAAGGGTTGGCGAGGTCAATTTAAAGTTTCAGATAATGAAAGTATCCCTCAATTGGCAGAAATTGCAAAGGCTATCCAATCAAAGGGTGCAAAAGCAATTTTACAAATTTTTCATGCAGGGAGATTAGCAAAAAGTCAAATTATTGGAGAACAGCCAGTATCAGCAAGTTTTGTAAAATTATCTGCTGATGCTGAGCAACCTAGAGAATTAAAAGAAAAAGAAATTCAAGAGATAATTGAAGCTTTTGGACAAGCAACACGTCGAGCGATTCGAGCAGGTTTTGATGGGGTTGAGATACATGGCGCCAATATGGCTTTGGTTCAGCAATTTTTTTCACGTCATTCAAATATTCGTAATGATTATTGGGGTGGGAGTCTTGAGAATCGAATGCATTTTCCATTAGCTGTCATTGATCGTGTGCTGGAAGAAGTAAACTTTGCTCAATGTTCAGAGTTTGCAGTAGGCTACCGCTTGTCTCCAGTTGAATATGTTATGCCAGGAATTGGCTTAGATGAAAGTTTAGAGTTTTTAAGGTATTTAGAGAAAAGAAGATTAGACTATATCCACTTATCACTTGGAGATTATGCTGAACTCTCAAATTCTAAAGCTTTTCGAGATAAAACACTAGTTGCTTATATTTATGATGCCTTGATAGGAACGGGAATTCCTCTAATTGCAGGAGGAGCAGTAAGAAGTCGAAATGATATTGAACGTGTATTAGAAAAAGCTGATCTTTGTTTTATTGGTCAGCAACTCTTGATAGATCCGGCATTTGTAAGTAAATTAAATGAAAATCGAGATTCAGAATTTATTCGCAAAGATTTTTCAGAAGCGATACATGATTTGAAATTATCTCCCCAATTATACCAATATTTAAAAAATAGATATCAATAATAAAATCTGAAATGAGACAGATTTTTATAAAATCATAAAGAAAAATTAATAAAAAAATGATATAATGGAAAAAATTTAAAAAGGATAACATATGTCAAATTTTACAGTCGTCGAACATCCCCTCATCCAACATAAACTTTCAATTTTACGCCGTAAAGAAGTTTCATCAAAAGAGTTTCGTGAACTTGTTGATGAAATAGGTATGCTAATGGCTTATGAGGTAAGCCGTGATCTTCCTTTAGAGGATGTAGAGATCGAAACTCCTGTTGAAAAAACAGTTGCTAAGCGATTAGCTGGAAAAAAACCTGTCATTGTTCCTATTTTAAGAGCAGGGATAGGTATGGTCGATGGGATTCATAAACTTATGCCAGCAGCTCGTGTTGGGCATATTGGAATGTATCGTGATGAAGAAAGCTTGAAGCCCGTTGAATATCTTGTAAAGCTTCCTAAAGATATTGAAGAACGTCGTGTTCTTTTAGTTGATCCTATGTTGGCAACAGGAGGCTCAGCTATTTTAGGAGTTGAAAGTCTTAAAAGTCGTAAGGTGACAAACATTAAGTTTGTTTGTTTAGTTGCTGCTCCTGAAGGAGTAAAAGCTCTACAAGAAGCTCATCCTGACGTTGAAATTTATGCGGCAGCTTTGGATGATCATTTAAATGAGTATGGCTATATTGTTCCTGGATTAGGTGATGCAGGTGATCGTTTATTTGGAACAAAATAATTAAAAATCGCAAAAAGCGATTTTTTTGTTAGAAGCTTATAAGTAAGTTTATAAAAAAGAGAGGCTTATCTCTCTTTCTCTTCATTTTCACTTTTTGGAATAAAGTGAGAATACGGATCTTCAGATTGAGAAGGACCTTCCAAATCAAAATCTGTTAATTCTACATTATCAGGGAGTTCTAAAACTCCTAAATCTTCCAGAAGATTATCTAACTCCTCTTTTTTCTTTACTCGTAAACCCATAAAAAATCCTCATTTCTAAGTTAATATAATTATTTTACCCCATTTTTATTAAAAAATAAAGTTTTTCACTTGCATTTTCATAGAAATTTGGTAAAATAGTCCAGTACGGTATCGCCATGCTGCGATCACCTAAATATTTATAAGGAGACATTTTTTTAAATGGCTAGACAAAAATACGATCGTAGCAAACCACACGTTAACGTTGGAACAATCGGTCACGTTGACCACGGGAAAACTACACTTACAGCTGCAATTACAAAAGTACTTGCTGAAAAGTATCCTTCAGATACTAATATTGTTAAAGATTATGCATCTATCGATGCTGCTCCAGAAGAGCGTGAGCGTGGTATCACTATCAATACAGCACACGTTGAGTACGAAACTCCAGAACGTCACTACGCACATATCGATGCACCAGGACACGCGGACTACGTTAAAAACATGATTACTGGTGCGGCGCAAATGGATGGAGCTATCCTTGTTGTTGCTGCAACTGATGGACCAATGCCTCAAACACGTGAGCATATCTTACTTTCACGTCAAGTTGGTGTTAAATATCTTATCATCTTCTTAAACAAGGCTGACCTTGTAGATGATGAAGAATTGATGGAATTGGTTGAAATGGAAGTTCGTGATCTCTTGACTGAGTATGATTTTGATGGAGACAATATCCCAGTTATTTCAGGTTCAGCACTTGGTGCGTTGAACGGAGAAGAGAAATACGTTGATGCAGTTCTTAAGTTAATGGAAACTGTAGATTCATATATCCCAACTCCAGAGCGTGATACAGATAAACCATTGCTACTTCCAGTTGAAGATGTATTCTCAATCACAGGACGTGGTACAGTTGCTTCAGGACGTATTGATCGTGGTACAGTTACTGTCAATGATGAAGTTGAAATCGTTGGTATCAAGGAAGAAATTAAGAAGGCTGTTGTTACTGGTGTTGAAATGTTCCGTAAAACTCTTGACCAAGGTCTTGCAGGTGATAACGTTGGTGTACTTCTTCGTGGTGTACAACGTGATGAAATCGAGCGTGGACAAGTTCTTGCTAAACCAGGATCAATCACACCACATACAAACTTCAAAGGTGAAGTTTATGTTCTTACAAAAGATGAAGGTGGCCGTCATACTCCATTCTTTGACAACTACCGTCCTCAATTCTACTTCCATACAACAGACGTTACAGGTTCATTGAGATTACCAGCAGGTACTGAAATGGTTATGCCTGGTGACAACGTAACTATCGACGTTGAGTTGATTCACCCAGTTGCGGTTGAGCAAGGAACTACTTTCTCAATTCGTGAAGGTGGACGTACAGTTGGTTCAGGTATCGTTGTAGAAATTGCTAAATAATTAATAAAAAAATCGAAGTTTCTTCGATTTTTTCTATTACTTTTATAAGATTTAGAACGTAGTAAAATTAAATAAGGAAGAAATTAAATAGATAATAAAATAAAGAGAAAATTTAAAAAAAGAAATAAAAAGAATTAAAAAAAGAGTTAGTAATGAGATTAGAAAATGAAGAAGATTTTAACTCTTCCTTTAAATGAGTTCTTGAGAATTTTTCTAAAAAGATTTCTAACTTAATAATGAAAAACTATAACTCTTCTAAGTTGAAGGCAGAAAAAGTTCTCAACCAAAGGCAGAATATATTGACTGTATTTTTGAAAAATTTTAAAAGATGTATAATTGAACAAAAGGAAAAATCTCATCAATTAATTCACTTAGCCTCTTTATTAGTAGAAATTGTTGGCTTCTCACCCATACTTTTTTTAGATACTTTTCTATTAGTTCCTATTCAATCAATGGTGATGGCAAGACTGCATAAACTGTCTGAATAATCTTGATTTGAAGCTTTAGGGAAAAGTCTTGCAAAAGAACTTATTGTTGTGAGTTTAAGGCGTAGTGCAGTAGGAAATGTAATCAAAATTACCTGCAATTGGAACAGTTATAGGTGAGATGATTAATGTAGTGTTGCTGTACTAATAACTGAAACACTAGGTTGGGTGATAGTAAAAATTCTAAATGATGGAGAAAATATCTTTGATCAGGCTATGTTATTTAAAAGTCAGTTTATAATGTTACTAAATGTAATACAAAAAGGAAAAAAAGATAAAAGTGAAGAAGTTAGTAAATCTCTAAACTTAAAAGAGTAAAAAAGAACTTTTAGATAAGCTCTTTTTCTTTTTATAGTAAAATAAAAAAGTAAATTATGATATACTAGAATTAATATAAATTTGGAGTAAGAATGGTTCAAAAAATTATACAAGATAAAGAAAATCCTAAATTATTTTATTTAGATAATATTAATTTTTCAGCAGATGATCCAGAATTACAAAGAGCGCTATTTTTTGAAAAAATGCGTGGTGTAGAAGAGATTCAGGTTCAAACAAAAAAAATAAGACAGGTTGGGATTTCTAAATTTTATAATTTTACTTATAATTATGAAATTAAAGCAACAGAAGAGTCGGAAGTTATTCCACTCTCTTTTTTAGCTAGAAAGCCTCATCTTATTTTCGATGATTTAGAAACTCATGATAAAAATATGATTTCTTTTTTAAATTTACGTCCTTTTAGAAGTCTTATTCGACAGTTAAATGAATTATTATCTGAAGATTTTTTTGTGTTTTATTCAGAGGTTCTTAAAAGAGAAGCAAGTAGTGATGATTTTATTCAACCGATTAATCTTGTATCATTAGAAGAACAAGATCGCTTTTTCAAGATATCTGGAACGACACTTTCTTTTCATCAACAAACCTTACAACTTTTTTTTGATAATGAAGATAATTTTGAAAAGGATCAAAGAAGTTATTATTCTATCTTGTCTTTTCTTTTCTCTTTATTAAAGCTAGAAAGATTCCCAGCACTTGATTTTCCACTTGCTGATTATTTTGAAAGACGCTTTTCATTTAATAATTTAGAAAAAATTGAAAATGAACTTTTAGTCAGAAAATTATTGACTCAAAATGATTTAAATAAAATGATTTCAACAATAAATGCCAGTGTTAATTATTGGCGAGTAACTGAAGTTATGATTTTAACTTATTTTGATGACGATATAAAAAAATTCCTTTCTAATAGAGAACTTCGTCATGTTTCAGAATATTATTATGCAGACTCATCTAATAAACGAGAATATTTCTTTGATCATAATGGTATGCAAGCACAATATATTGGAGCTTGGGATTATGAAAGTGAAAGTTATGAAATTAAAGAAATTTTAAATTTTGGAAATGAAAGGAGAATTGTTCTAAAGCATAAAACTCAAAGCATGATCAGTGAGCAGAAGATAAATATTGCTCTGACTTATAAAAGTAATCAAGAAATTGCAGAACACTTCTCACCTTTATTTATACAGGCAGAGATTATTAGTCGTATAAAGTATGATTTAGTACAACGTGTAGCTTTACCTGAAACTGTAACTTATGAGTTAGTTTCTGAGGATAAGCTTTTAGAACTTAAGGAAAATAAGCTTTATTTAAAAATAGATCAACTTATCCCTTCAGAAAATTATGAATTACTAAATACTGAGGAGTTAGAAAAAGGATTTGAGTTAGAATTAGGAGAGGACCAGGGACTTCGCTTAAATGTTGACTATCAATTAAAAAGCTGTCAGCTTGAAATTGCCTATTATGACATAAATCAAGATACAGAGCTTATAAAGAAAGAAGCTCTTGTAGGTTTTGCAGGACAAGCTGTTAATTTTCAGTTAGATTTACCTGAAAATTATGATTTTCTCTCAGATAATCGTGAAGACTTTAAATACTTTAGTATTGAAAAACAAGTTATTGATGTTTTGATGTGTCAAAAACATGAAATTAGCTTAGAGGAAATAACTTTTAAACTTCAAATAGAAGGTGTTCCAGAAGAGATGAAAAGTTACTTTATAAGTAACTTAGAAAGAACAGCCAGGATAGAAATTGATCATAATTTTCTAACTGATAAAATTGAAAAAAGGTCAATACCAGAAATTTTAGAGATAGAAGTTCCGGAATTTTTTGGGTATGAAAAAATGGAAGAAGAGATTCTATCTTATGACCCTTCAAAAAATAATTTTAAATCTTTCACACAAACCTTAGTCTATCAGCCGATAAAAGGAGTCATTAAATTTACCTTTTTGGATAAAGATTCAGAAAACAAAGAATTACTTCATCAATTTAGACTATCGGGAGAATATGGACAATTTATCTCTCAAGAAGAAATTCAAATTCCAGAAAATTTTGAGATTATTTCAAATTTAGAAGAAAAAACATTAACTTTTTATAAAGATTTCCGTGTAGTTATTATAGAATTAGCTCATAAGCGTAAAAAAATCGAAAAAACAGTGACTTATACAGTACGTTACGAAAGTATTGAATCAAGCTTTTTGAAGGAAATGAACTACGATTTTTCTTATAATATGGTGACGGATTTAGTAACTGGAAAGATTTCGTATGAAGCGAGTGAAGACTACCCAAAGATTGATTGGCTAAAGATTCCTAATTATCAAGTAATGGAGAATCAATCTGATGGCTTTACTTTTGAGGTTGATCCTGAAAAAGAATCTGAAGACCAGCAAATTACTATAATTTGTGAGCCGATGCTTGCTATTGTAACGGTAAAATATATTGATAAAGAAAGAGATAATCAAATTTTATCTCCTATTCTTGAGATTGAAGGGGTTTGTGGTGAAATTATTGATATTTTATCTGAAGTTCCTGAAAATTATGAGTTAATAAATCCTACAGATATCGATCGTTATCAATTTACAGAAAAAGAACAAGAACTTGAAATTTACTTACAACATCAAAAAGTAGTTACAACAGAGCTTCACTCATTAGAAGTTCGATTAAGTGGGGTTCCGATAGATCCTAATAGAATTACAAAAGTTTTTGAAGTAGAAGTTGAAAAAGATCTTGTAACAAATGAGAATCGAAAAAGTTCAAAACAAGAAGAAATTTCTATTAAAATTCCTGAATTTCAAGGATATCAATTAAGTGAAGGACAACCTTTAAAGATTAGTTACCAACCTTCAGAAAATGGTTTCTCAGATAAAAAGTTAGTTGTCCAATATGAGCGAGTAAAGAGTAAGATTTCGGTATCTTATGTTGATGATGATGAAAATGATAGTCAAGTTGGTGAACTTCAAGAATTTGAAGGGATATATGGCTCTCCTTTCTTTTTCGAAATTGATATTCCAGAGAACTATCAATTATTTAAAAGCCCAAACTTTGAGAGTATTCACTTTGGGAAAGAAGAGCAACATTTTACGATAAAATTACGACATAGACATGAAAAAATAGAGCGTAGAATTGTTGCAGATATCCGATTGATTGGTGTTCCTATTGAACCAAGTAGTTTTATTCGACTGATTGAATTTGAAGAACGTCGTGATTTGGTGACAGGTAAGTTATTAGAGTCAACGAATAAGAACCGTGCTGAAATTAGAATGCCTGAAATTCCAGGTTATCATCTGAGAAATCCTGAAGAAAATATTGTCGTTATTAATTCTTATGAAGAATTTTCAGATTCTCAAATTTTTAATATTGAGTATGAAAAAAATCAGAATTTATCTCAAATAGATTTAGAAAATACCTTTGTAACTTCTGAATTAAAGATGAAAGAGAGTGAACTTAGACTCTCAGAAATAAATTCAGAATCAGAATCTGAATTAAGAGAACTTCAACTTTCTGAAGAAATGAGTATGAAAGAATTGAGTCTAGCCAATAGCTTATTAGAGTCAATGAATCATGCATCAAAGGGGAAAGTAGCTTTTTATTCAAAATCAGTTGACGAAGGTCCAATCCTCCCTTCTATTGATTTGTCATTTACAAAAGAACAAATAGATCCTGTCCTTAACTTGATAGAAAAAGAAGCAGCTGTTAAATCACTTTCTCTTTCTGAAAATGAGAAAATACTTGACTTAGAAAAAAATTCTCATCAAATAGTATTCTCATCAAGTTCAGACTCTATTAGTTCTCTTCTTAAAGAAGAAACTAAATTGGCTCAAGAAGAGTCTCTTTCAGACTTTTCAGTAGTCTTTGAGAATTCTCAATCCTTTGTAGATTTAGACTTAGCTCATGATATGTCAGATCCTGTAATCAGTCTGGCAAGAGAAAAACTAGATGAAAAGTTAGCCTTTACTCAAGAAGAGTCTCTTTTGAACTCTCTTGTAGTCTTTGAGAATTCTCAGTCCTTTGTGGATTTAGACTTAACTCATGATATGTCAGATCCTGTAATCAGTCTGGCAAGAAAAAAACTAGATGAAAAGTTAGCCTTTACTCAAGAAGATATGTCTATAGATTTTAGTTTAGAGAGCTCAAGTTTAACAAATATTGGTTTTATTAATTTAGATTTAACCGTAGATACAAATCAACCTGTCATTAATTTTAAAACCAATAATGAAAGCCTTTATTTAGAAAGTCTTCAATTTGATATGACAGAAAGTCAGACTTCTGAAATTATTGAAGAAGTTGAAAACTCAGTAACCTCTTCAGATGAACTTTTAGACAATAGTTCTGAAATCATTGAAGATGTTAGAGAAAATTTATTTGGAGATTTTTCTGAGTATTTAACTTACGTTAAACCTGAAGATAAAGAAGTAGATCTTCAACTTACTGAAGAATTTATTAATTTTGATGAAACGTTAATAAGAGATAAATCTGTAGA
>JBKECB010000104.1:0-5447 GCA_047974165.1 Lactovum sp. | reverse complement strand
AAAAAAAACAGCTCTCACTGTTTTTAAAATTTTCCAAAGAGTTTTTTCTTTGCTTTTTTAGCAGGTGGGTTGAAGTCAATTGTGCCGTTTACAATGACTTGTTCTGCATTGTAGTTGAAGTAATCAACGGTTTCTTGACCGTAGTTTTTTTCGATAATTTGAAAGGCATCTTTCATCTTAAAGGCTCTCGAGGTAATATTATGAGCATCAGAGGCGATAAAATGCGCAAGTTGATTATCTAAGATATCATTAGATATCTCCTTTACCTTCCGGCCAAAATGCCCTGTAATACTTGAAGCAGTAACCTGAGTAATCACACCCTGACTGACAAAGTCAGCAAGTAGTTGCAAGTCTTCGATAATTCCTGAGTTTCTCTCAGGATGAACCAAGATCGGCTGAAAGCCTTCCAAGGTCATTTCGTAAAATAAACGACTAGCATAAGATGGTACCTGATTAGAGGGAAACTCCACAAGCATAAAGCGTGTGAAGTCAGCTACTGTTGCAAGTTTTCCAGAGATATAATCCTTAATCAAATCACCATATACTCGCACCTCTTGACCTGAAACAACGGAAATAGGAAGTTTTTCTTTTTTTACCATATCTTGGACGAGTACAACTTTTTCTAAAATCAAATCACGTTCATTTTTATACTGAGGATTGTAGTGAGGAGTTGCCACGATCGTGGTGACTCCTTCAGCAATCGCCATCTTGAGCATATTTCTTGTATCTTGAATTGTTTTTGCCCCATCATCAATCCCTGGAAGAATATGTGAATGAATATCAATCATTCTTCTACCCCATAGTAATAGTAATATGGACTCTCTTTAATATCTAAGCCATGGAGGACACAGCCTAAGATATTAGCTTTCACATGTTCAAGTGATTTTTTAACCTTGATCAAATCATTCTTTCGTGTCTGGTTTGAACTCGCCACGATAAAAACACCGTCAGTAATCTGAGCTAAGATTTGAGCGTCAGCAACTGCTAAAACTGGTGGTGTATCAATTAAAACAACATCAAAACTTTTAGATACTGCCTGAATCAACTTTCTCATCGTTGCAGTCCCCAATAACTCTGAAGGGTTGGGGGGGATAGGACCTGAGGTTAAAAGATAGAGATTTTCTGCAACGCTGGTTGTCTTAATCGCATCATTGATATCAACCTGTCCAGATAAAACTGTCGTTAAACCAATACGATTATCCACTTGAAAGTTAGTATGAACAACAGGTTTACGTAAATCCGCATCAATAAACAAAACTTTCTTTCCTTGCTGAGAAAAGCTAATTGCTAGATTTGAGATTGTCGTACTTTTTCCTGCTCCTGCTTCTGCTGAGGTCACCATCAGAGTCTTAAACTGACGATCGACCATCACAAACTCAAGACTTGTACGAATAGTCCTATACTGCTCTGATATGGGGGCTTTAGGATTCAAACTACTTAAGATACTGGCTAAGCGCCCCTCTCGATTAATAATTACTTTATTTTTTTTTGCCATTTCATCCTACTCCCTTATTCCATATTTGATCTGACATTGACATTTATTTTTTCTAGTACTGAGCCTCGCACAACACTGCGTTTTCCTAAATCACTGGAGATATTTTCACCTGACATTTCTGTTAAGAACTCATCTAAGTTAACATATGATGTTGATCCTAACACTGAGAAACCAATTGCTGAAAGCTGTGCATCTGTTACAATCTTATTATTAAATGATTCAAGAATCAAAACAAATCCTGCACCTATCGTAAGTCCAATAATCAAAGAAAGTGGAATAATCAACTCCGGTCTTGGACTAACAGCATTTGTATTGACTTCTGCTTCAGAAATAATCGTTACTTTGTTAATCGTTAAGATTTCGGCTGCTTGCTGACTAAAGACATTTGTAATTTCATTAGCTATCTTTTGAGCAGTGTAAGGATTTTCATCTGTTACAGAGATTGTGATAACCTGCGAGTTTGTCTCATTTGAAGTTGTTACTTTTTTGTTAGTAATGGCTTCACTTAATCCTAGATTTTTCTGAACTTGATTCAAGATAACCTTACTTGTAATCACGTCATTAATAGTATTTGTCATCTGAATATTACTATTAACTTGAGCTGCTGCTGCTGTTTCTGCCTCTGGTAGCTTTGCAAGCATCTGTGATGATGCGGTGTAAATTGGTGTTGCAATAAAAAATGTATATACTGCTCCAAAAATTGTGGCAACTAATCCACAGATAATAATCATTCCTATATGTCGTCGTAGACTTTTTAACACTTCTCTTAAATCTAGTACTACTTCTTGTTCTTCTTGCATTATTCCTCCCTAGTTACCCCTTTAAAACTAAAGCAACCTACAATCTTCCTATTTATCTTTTCTCTTGTAAGTGTCTATTCCTGTCTCAGTTGCAACAAGCACTGACTTTGCCATATTTATAAACAAACCATGCTCTACAACACCGACAGTCTCATCTAACTCTAAAGCAAGTGCTTGCTTGTCTTTTATCTCTTGTAAATGTAAATCAATAATAAAATGTTTTTGATCTGTGATAAGTTTTTCAGCCTCTCCATTTAATCTCCAACTTGGCTGATATCCCTTTTCTTCAAATTTTTTATAAAGATGCTCCGCACCAAATTGGATAACCTCTACAGGTAGTGGGAAACGTCCAAGCTGGTCGACTTTTTTACTTTTATCGACAATCCAAAGATAATCTTTAGAAAGACTGGCAACTATTTTTTCCATTAAAAGAGCGCCACCGCCTCCTTTAATCCCGTCTAAATCAGGATCAAACTCGTCAGCACCGTCCACAGTCAAATCAATAGAATCAATCTCTTCCAAAGGCAAAATAAGCATTCCCAAACTCTCAGCCAGTTCAGCTGAAGCCAGAGATGTTGTCACAGCCTTGATAGTTAAAGCTTCCTCTCGTACACGCCTTGCTAGCTCTTTAATAAAAAATGCAGCAGTTGATCCAGTACCTAATCCAACAACCATCCCATCTTTCACAAATTTAGCTGCTTCAATCCCCACTTTATTTTTGAAATTCATATCTTTTAATTATATCACATATTTTTTGAAAATGACAAAGAAGTTTTATGAAAATGATTGATTTTTAACATAAGTTATAATTCTAACCTTCATAATTTTTTAAAAATTAAAATTTTTAATAAAAAACTAATCTTTTAATATTAATTTATAGTTTATTTATATCCATAAAAGTTTATTTTCCTAAACTCAATACTTCTATACCTTTATTCATTTATTGATATTATCCAATAAGTATTATTTATTAGTTTTTTTATACTTAGTTATTAATTTTATAGATACTTTATTATCTGGAATGGATTATTTTAATAAAATATTATTTCATCATCTCTTTATTTTAATACTTTTATACTTTAAAGTTAATTTTTTCTATATTTTTATTCTCATTGGATGTTTTTAATTTTTTATCGTTAGCTATCTATTCAATCTAATCTTCGTCTCTTTAGTTATTCTTTTTATCTTATTTACTTTGTATTTATCAAGAAAATATCCACAGAGGATACTTTTATATAAAAAATAAGTCAGGATAAAATATCCTAACTTTTTTAAAGTTCTTCTAAAACAAACTTTACAAAGTTATTCCATACGATCACTAAAGGATTAGCCTTATCTACAGATTTATTTGCGATAAGATTGATCGTCCCACCCGTAAATCCTGGTAGGTAGCCTAAATTATCTTTAACAGTTGTCGTAATCGTTGCAACAACCTCACCTTTTGTAACTGGAGCTTCTACTCCTTCTTTATTTTTATGCACTTCATAACTATAAGTTGGCGAAGACATTTTGGTTACCACAAGAATTCCTTCTTCAGCAACAAGTGGAACAGATTTTTTCTTACCATTCACCACAACTGATTTTGGATACTCTTCAACTGGGAGCTGAGCTGAACTCACTTCATAAATCTGCCAGTTGCTATAAACATACTGCATCAGCATATTTGTTTCAGAAAACCTTGCCGTCCCTTCTCCAGTATCATCTTCCGCATCCAAAACAACGGTGATTATCTGCATTCCATTTTGCGAGCTTGAAGCCACAAAACAATTTCCAGCAAACTCTGTCGTTCCTGTCTTTAGACCGTCAACACCATCTCTTCCGTAAGAAAGACCTGGTAGCATGTAATTTGTATTATTAATCGTTGTCTGAGAAAGACCATCTTTATCGAAGACAGTACTTGTTTGCTTTGTAATTTCTAAAACTTCTGGAAAATCTTGTAAAAGATGGGCAGAGAGAATAGCAACATCTTGTGCCGACATTGTATTTTCATCAGAGGCAGATGTCCCTGGATAGTAATTTTCCTCTTCTAAAAATTCATTTGGTAAGCCTGAGGAGTTGATAATTTTAGCATTTGTAATACCCCACTCTTGAAGCTGAGCCTTCATCATATCAACAAAAGCTGGCTCTGTCCCTGCAATCCTTTCAGCAAGTGCAATTGCTGCAGAATTTGCCGAAGGTAAAAGCGCGGCATTAACCAGATCCTTAACTGAAATTGACTCTCCTTGAGCCAGAGGCACATTACTTGCAACTGAGTTTTGTGTTAAATTATAAGCATAGTCTGAAATAGGAACCATTTCCTCCCAACTTAGTTTTCCATTTTTGATTTCTTCATAAACTAAATAGATCGTTAAAAGCTTGGTGATAGAAGCAATACCTTGGTCTGAGTTTGTTGCATTTTGACTGTAGAGAATTTTCCCACTTGTCACATCTACTGCAATGGCTGCTCCAGCTGAAACCTTGAATTCATCAGAAGATTTTGCCGCTTGAGTAGGTAATGCTTGAAAACTTGAAAATAAAACAAGAAGTACTAAAAAAATTTTAAATATTTTTTTCATATTGTAAATTATAACATAGCTACTTTGATTTTATAATCTTATTAAAAAACTTTAAAAACAACTTAAAATTTCAACAGCTTTTACCCTTTATACTAAAATAAATATAAATTTATAGCCAAATTTCTTAATCTGTTTACAAAAATGTTATCATAACCGTTGACTAATGATATTTAGAGTGTTATTATTAATATAAGCATGTGATTAAAAACACAAAGACAGCATTTGGCTAAATTTAATGTTTTTATCAAAGTTTTAAAAGTCCATAAGTAAAGTGACAACTACTTGAAAATAGTCAAAGAAAAGAAAGTTTTCGATTTATCTCTACAGTATCGCCCCTTTTACTTAAAAGAAAGGAATCTATTATTGAAGGATATCTAATGTATTATTTAGCTCGAACTACTACTTTACAACTATTTTAAATTATTGAAAGATGAGTAAAAACTATGAATTGGAAAAGTAAACAAGTTCATTTAATGGGGACGGTGATTGATATCAGCATCAATCATAAAAATGCTGACTCTCTTTTAAATGATGTCATTGATAAACTAAAAGAATATGAAATGCGTTTTAGCGCAAATAATAATGAGTCTGAGTTAA
>JBKECB010000090.1:0-48043 GCA_047974165.1 Lactovum sp. | reverse complement strand
AAGCAGCCATCAGATAGGGAGCGCGTCAACATTTTACCAAGCCTGTAGTAACTAAGCTGTATGTGAAGGTAAAATGAACGCACCTAAAGCTGATAAAACCTTTCTACAAATAAAAGAAAGGACATTTAATATGTCACGTTATACAGGTCCATCATGGAAACAATCTCGCCGTTACGGTCTCTCACTTACAGGAAGTGGTAAAGAATTAAGTCGCCGTAACTACGTCCCAGGACAACACGGTCCAAATAACCGTTCAAAGTTGTCAGAATACGGTTTACAACTTGCTGAAAAGCAAAAACTTCGTTTTATGTATGGAGTTTCAGAGCGTCAATTCCGTAACCTTTATATTAAAGCAACTAAAATTAAAGAAGGAACAGTTGGTTTTAACTTTATGCTTTTACTTGAAGGTCGTTTAGATAATGTTGTTTATCGTTTAGGTTTAGCAACAACACGCCGTCAAGCACGTCAATTCGTTAATCATGGCCACATCCTTGTCGATGGTAAACGTGTGGATATCCCATCTTACGCAGTGTCTGTAGGTCAAGTAATTAGTGTACGTGAGCGTTCATTGAAAGTTCCAGCGATTACTGAAGCGGTTGAAGCAACACGTGGACGTTTATCTTTTGTTGAGTTTGATAATGAAAAACTTGAAGGTAAATTCACTCGTCTTCCAGAGCGTGATGAAATCAATACTGAAATTAATGAAGCACTTGTTGTTGAATACTATAACAAACAATTGTAATATAAATTTAAAGCAGGTCTTAGACTTGCTTTTTTGTTATAATAAAAAAGAAAGGAAAAATAATGAATAATAAAATTTATGAATATGATGAAAAAATTACGGCTGCAGAGCAAAAAGGAGGAGCATTTGTAAAATTTCCTTATGATATCCGTGAAGAGTTTGGTAAAGGAAGAGTTAAAGTAAAAGCAACATTTGATCAGATTGATTATGAGGGGAGTGTTGTTAATATGGGAATAAAAAATGACGATGGAACGATTTGCTATATTATTGGAATTCGGAAGGATATTCGTGAAAAACTTGGAAAAGCAATTGGAGAGACTGTAAGAGTAACAATCCAAGAAAGAGAATAAAATGAATGATATTGATATATATTTAAAAAAAATTACTGAAGAAGATCGATGTTTGAAGCTTTTACAGGTTATTAATTATATGCGTAAAAATTATAAAGATTTATTAGAAAGTTGTGATTATGGTCCAAAGACAAAGTTTCCAACTTTTAAAAATTATGATGAGTCAAATTATTTTTCAATAGCTAATCAAAAAAATTATATTAGTCTTCATTTTGGTCGTTATCATTGTGTAGAAGAAATCGCAAAAGTAGACTCACGAATAAAAACTGGAGTAGGGTGTGTAAAAATTCCTGATTCAGTTACTTTTCCTATAGTAGAAATAAAAAAAGGAATTTCAAACTGCTTTAATGAATGATCAAGAGCTAACAATTTATATTTGTCAACTTAGTATGGAAAAATTTAATAAAAAATTCCTCCACAGAGCTAAATGGAATAGTCGTCTTCGTACAACTGGAGGACGATTTTTTCCAAAAGATAAGCATCTTGATTTTAATCCTAAGTTTGAAAATCATCCAGATTTTGATAAAATAATCCTACATGAACTCTGTCATTATCATCTTTATTTAGAGGCCAAAGGTTATCAGCATAAAGATTTAGACTTTAAACATTTATTGTCGAAGGTAGGCGGACTTCGTTATAGCCCAATACTGACAGAGCAAAGATTTAACTATTGTTATCATTGTTGTAAATGTGGACAGATTTATCAAAGACAAAGAAAAATAAATATGAAAAAATATCGATGTGGAAGATGTCGAGGAAAGTTAATAAAATTAGCTTAAGTATCTCCAAGTGTTGTACAACTGATTCCTAACTACTTTGTAGTTTTTGTTTGATTAATTATTTTGCTCAAGTGCATTTAAAATAATTAATCAAAGGAGAAAAAAATTAGAAATTATATCCCAAAGATATTCAGATGATGTTATTATAGTGAGATTAATTGCAGACTTTGAAATATTGTGGGAACGTAGATTTTCACGTGATAGAGAAGAGAGAAGATACCTAAGCCACATATGTTCTTCTTATCATTTTTAAAATAAAAAAACTTAGTAGAGGAGTTACATTCGTAAAGAAGAGTTTCATGAAATTATTACTAAGAGAAAATATAACAATTTTTCATTGAGTGAGTTATGTTAGTTTAATGTAATAGATTACTCAAAGAGTGACCATTCATCATTGATAGATATTTTAAATAAAAACGGTTTATAAAAGAAACTTTCATTAAACTAGAAATTGAAAACTTATATATCTCTTTCATTAGTTATCTACTCTTTAATTTAAAAGTAAAATAAGAATTAAAATCTAAACTATTGATAATTTTACTCATGTCTATAAAGATTGTCTGTATATTTTAATATTGTATGGTGGAAAAGATGAGTTAGTTTCAGTTAATCAGAGTGAAATTTTTTATAAAGTATTAATAGAAGTAGGAGCAGAAGTTACTTATTTATATTATTCACTCGAAATGCATGGACTGACAATAAATAAATTTGCTGATAATTATGTGTATGAATTTTTAAAGAATCATATTTAAAAATTTTTATAAAAATACCACTAAGTTTTTACTTAATGGTATTTTTTAATAGCTTTATTTTTTATCTGGTGACATAACCATAGGAACAATGAGTGGTTCACGTTCAGTTTCACGATAAAGAAAAGGACTGAGTGCTTCCTTCATTGCTTTTGCAACACCTGCTTCATTAATACCTTCTGTATTTAAAGCAGTTCGAATGGCATTAAATAATACTCGCTGTCCACTTCGGATGAGATCACCTGATTCACGCATATAAATAAAGCCACGTGAGAGAAGGTCAGGTCCAGCAATAATTTTTTTATTTTTTATATCAACATTGGTGACAGCAATGACAATTCCATCTTCAGAAAGTTCGTGGCGGTCGTGTAGAACAGCATTACCTATTCCACCAATATCATTTCCATCTACATAGATGTCATCGGCTTTAAAATGATCCGCAACACGACAAGAGTTTTCTGTAAGAGCAAGGACATCTCCATTTTCTTGAATAAAACAATTTTCTTTAGGGATGCCTGTATCCTGAGCAAGACCAGCATGGATTTTTAACATGCGGTATTCTCCATGGATAGGTAGAAAGTATTTAGGATTCATCAAACGTAACATTAGTTTTTGCTCTTGCTGACCACCATGTCCAGAGGTATGGATATTATTCATCTTTCCATAAATAACCTCAGCACCTGCCTCTGAAATAGTATTGATTAAACGATTGACACCGTTTGTATTTCCGGGAATAGCATTAGAACTAAAGACAACAGAATCTCCACTTTGTAAAGTAATGTGACGATGCATCCCATTTGCAATACGTGAAAGAGCAGCCATAGGTTCGCCCTGAGAGCCGGTACACATAATAAGAAGTTCATTGGAAGGGATTTGATTAACTTCAGAAGGACATATCATTGTTCCTTTAGGAGCAGAAATATATCCTAACTCCAGCCCATTTACAATTGCCTTTTCCATAGAACGTCCAAAAACAACTACTTTTCGACCTGTTTTTACTGCTCCGTCAATTGCTTGCTGTAAACGGAACATATTTGAAGCAAAACTTGCAAATATAATCCGACCTTCGATACGCTCAAAAATTTTAATAATATTTGACCCAACAACTTTTTCAGAATTAGAGAAGATTGGGATTTCAGCATTGGTAGAGTCAGACATGAGTAGCAGTACGCCTTCCTCACCTAACTTTGCCATCTTATGTAAATCAGCTGGTTCACCAACAGGAGTGAAATCAAACTTGAAATCTCCAGTTTCTACAATGACACCTTCAGGAGTATGAATTGCAAGTCCTAAAGGTTCAGGAATAGAGTGAGTCGTACGGAAAAAGTCAACCCATAGATGAGAGCCAAATTTTAGGACAGAATCAGCATGAATCTCAAATAATTTTGCTTCACGAAGAAGACCATGTTCTTCTAATTTGCCACGAATTAGTGCAAGTGCTAAAGGACCAGCATAAATCGGAAGGTTGACTTGTTTTAAAAGCCAAGGAATTCCTCCAATATGATCTTCATGGCCGTGAGTAATAATTACTCCTTTAATTCGATCTTTATTTTCAATAATATAGCTATAATCAGGAATTACATAATCAATCCCCAAAAGAGAGTCTTCAGGAAACATAACACCTGCGTCGATGATAATAATTTCTTCTTTATACTCGATACCATAACAGTTTTTTCCAATTTCACCAAGGCCACCGAGTGCAAAAATTGCAACTTCTTTGGCTTTAATTTTAAGTTTTGTAGGCATTTAACCTCATTTCTATATAATTTATTTTTGTAAACAAAATAACTGCTAAAAAATAACAGTATTTTTAGATTCTATTTGTAAGAGGCTTAAAGGGTCCGGAGATTAAAGTTGTCACTTTCTCGTTCATAAGCTTCCGCCTCAGCTGTTAATGCATCCATAAATTCAATCTGATAATTTGTCTTTGTGTTAATAAGTTCGCGTAATTTGATAGTTCCTTCAAGAACACTGTCAGTTTCAACTTCAACATACATACTGTGTGTGTTTTCACGACGAGGAGCTATATTTTTATTTTCTTGATAAAAAACCTTAAAAAGCATCTTTATTTCCTGTTCCTTGTTTAATATAATCTTGACTTTTGCAATTAATACTATTTTACCATATAATGTAAGAATATGAAAGTTTTAGCATTTGATAGTTCGGCAATAGCAACATCAGTTGCTGTTTTGTCCGAAGGAAAGTTACTAGGAGAGGTAACTTTAAACAGCTCAATGAATCACTCAGTGACTTTAATGCCGACCATTGATTATTTAATAACACAGTTAGGTCTCTCATCAAAAGAACTTGATCGTATCGTTGTGTCTCAAGGACCAGGTTCTTATACAGGTCTAAGGATTGCAGTTACGACTGCTAAAACATTGGCTTATACTTTAAAAAAAGAGCTTGTTGGACTTTCAAGTTTACAAGCCATTGCTCTTAGAGTACCAAAAGAAGAGTATGTTGTATCTTTAATGAATGCAAGACGGGGAATGGTCTATGCTGGCCTTTATAAAAATGGAGAAAATATTCTTGCGGACCGTTATATTTCCCTACTTGAATTTTTGGAATTGGTCTCAGAATTTTCTCCTCTAACATTTACTGGAGAGTTAGAGGATTTTAAGGAGATTATTTCAAAAACTTTTCCTAAAGCTAATCAAATTTTAAGAGGACCTGACAACTTACCTTCAGCTTTTGAAATGGGAAAGTATGCTGAAAACTTGAAAGCTGTAGAAAATATTCATGAATTTAATCCTATTTATCTGAAAAAAGTAGAGGCAGAAGAAAGATGGGAGGCATCAAGTGGTCAGCTGGCAAATGATAAGGACTTGGTTTCGTTTAACTAAAAAGAATAAAGATAAAATTCAAGAGCAGCTTTTCTTTCAAGTAGATGATTTTACCTATCACTTTGCAGAGAAAGAAGATATAGAAGCATTATTAGAAGTTGAACAAGATATTTATGAAGAACTACCCTGGAATTATCAGCATTTTTATCGTGAGATTGTTGAAAATCCTCAAGCGAGTTTTATCCTAGCAAAAAAGGAAGAAGAAGCTGTTGCTTATATAGGAATGAACTGGCATAAAAAGTATTGTATCTTTAATATTTCAAATTTTGTTGTTAAAACTAACTATCAATCTCAAGGATTGGGAAGTTGTTTACTTAATTATGCACTTGAATTTTCTAAAATATTAGAGATTTTCTCTGTAAATTTAAAAGTTGACCAAGATAATCAAAAAGCAAAAGTCTTTTATCAGTATCATGGATTTAAATATCAGAAAACAATAGAAAATTATTATAATAATGGACATACTGCAATAGAAATGCGAAAGGAATTAATAAGTGAGAGTAATTTGTCATCATGAAATTAAAAATCCGGAAAAGTTAACCCAAGAAATATATTGCCTTTTATCAAACTGTTATGAAAAATCACCTTGGTCAAAGTCTATGATTTTATCAGATTTTTCTAAAATAGGAAACTACTATTATCTTCTTTATGATAATGGGCAACTGCTTGCTTTTCTGTCCTGTCAGATGATTTTAGATGAGATTGAAATTACGAATCTTGCAGTTGATAAAAATTATCGACAGAAAGGTTTAGCGATACAGTTGATGAAAGAATTGACAAAGTTTTCAGCAACTCTTTTTTTAGAGGTCAGAGAAAGTAATCAGAAAGCAAGGAAACTCTATGAAAAGTTAGGCTTCTCTGAGTTTAATCGTCGAAAAAACTATTATCAGCAGCCATTAGAGGATGCTTTACTGCTTAGGTTAAAAACAGAGCAGTTGAATCAGTATTTTAAGGAGTAAAAATGAGTTCAACTTATATTTTAGCAATTGAAAGTTCTTGTGATGAGAGTTCTGTTGCCATATTGAAAGATGGTGATGAGTTATTATCAAATATTATAGCAACACAAATTGCTAGCCATCAACGCTTTGGAGGAGTTGTCCCTGAAATTGCCAGCCGTCATCACACAGAGCAGATTACTTATTGTCTTGAGCTTGCTTTAGATGAGGCAGGCCTCACTCCTGAGGATTTAACTGCAGTTGCTGTTACAAAAGGCCCAGGATTAGTAGGTGCTTTACTAGTTGGGATGACAGCAGCAAAAGCATTTGCTTGGGCGCATGATTTACCTTTGATTACAGTAAATCATATGATTGGTCATCTGATGGCGGCAAACTTAAAAGAGTCAAATGGCCCAATTCAATATCCTGCACTCTCTTTACTGGTTTCAGGAGGACATACTGAACTTATTTATCTTTCTGAAGAATCTTCTTTTCAAAAGATTGGTGAAACAAGAGATGATGCAGTTGGTGAAGCTTATGATAAAGTTGGTCGTGTCATGGGTCTTGCTTATCCGAGTGGAAAAATTATTGATGAGCTTGCAAAAGAAGGAAAAGATATTTATCAATTTCCTCGTGCGATGCTCAAAGAAGGCTATGAATTTTCTTTTAGTGGACTAAAATCTGCATTTATAAATCTGAAACATCAGGCAGAACAAAAAGGAGAGATTTTAGAAAATAAAGATTTGGCTGCAAGTTTTCAGGCAGCAGTTTTGGATGTTTTATTAGCAAAAACAAAGAAGGCTTTGGAAGAGTTTAAAGAGGTTAAGAGTTTGATTGTAGCTGGAGGAGTTGCAGCAAATCAAGGCTTGCGTGAGCGATTATTTAAAGAAATTCCAGATATTCCAATTATCATTCCACCTTTAAAACTTTGTGGAGATAATGCAGGAATGATTGCAGCAGCAGCATATCTTGAATTAAAAAAAGGGAATTTTTCTGATTTTACAGAAAATGCTTATCCAAGTTTGGAGATTGAAAATCAATGATAAAAAGTCTATTAGTAATGGGATATTCTTCTTTTGAATTAGGGATTTTTTCTGAAAAGGATCCAAAGCTTGAGATTATAAAAAAAGCTATTCATCAGCGTCTTCAGACTTACTTAGATGATGGCTTAGAATGGTTAATTTTTACTGGAAATTTAGGTTTTGAGTATTGGGTCTTGCAAGAAGCAAAAAAATATAAAGAAGAATACCCTTTAAACTTAGGAACGATATTTAGCTTTGAGACACAGGGGCAAAATTGGAATGAAAGTAATCAGATTAAATTATCGGCTTTCAAGCATGTTGATTTTGTAAAATATTGTTTTCCAAGTTATGAAAGCTCAGCTCAATTTCGAGCTCATCAACAGTTTTTAATAGAAAATACAGATGCTGCTCTTTTACTTTATGATGAAGAAAATGAGACAAAACTTTCCTTTTTTATTGAAAAAATGAGACAGTGGACAGACTATCCTCTAGATTTTATCGGATTTGAAGAGTTACAAGAAATTGCTGAAAATAATTTTGAAGAATAATAAAAAGAGCTTATTTTTAAATAAGCTCTTTTAAGTATTTAATATCTCTGATGTCGTCCTCTAAAAGGATGGGAGAGTTTGTAAAAAAGTGGATAACTAAGATGTAAAATAGAAAGTCCTAGTAAAAATCCAGCTAAAGTATCTGAAGGATAGTGTACTCCAAGATAAACTCGGCTAATCATAACTAAAAAGATGAGTATGAGAGCTATAAAAGTTAAGAAAAACTTAAGGAAAGTAGACTTTATCTGTGAGCATATGATCAATAATAAACTCCAAATAATGACCGTGGCAAAAATTGTATGTCCACTTGGAAAAGAGAGACTTGTTTCAGTTGTAAGGGGTACTAAATCAGGGCGTTCACGATGAATAAGCAATTTTAATCCCATATTTAAAGCAACTGAGCTAAGAACAATAACTAAAAAGTATAAGAGAGTAATCCAGCGACTTTTCTTTTTAAAAATAAGAATGAGTAAAGCAATAAGTAGCGCACTTGCAATCCCCCAGAGAGGTCCAAAAATTAAAGTATAACTTTTAAATATATCTGTTAGGAGCTTAGTCCTTTGATCAATGATAAAATTTTGTAGGAGGCTTTCGTCAAGCCAAGAAGAAAAAATAAGAGGACCGTTTTGGAAATTAAGGTAAACAATAATAGAGAGTGAGATAAAGCTAATGAAACAAATAAATCCAAAGAGAAGATGTAGTTTTTTATGCATTTGGATTAATCTTCCTTACTTTTTTAATATTAAGTTCTGAAACAATACTTCGGAGGAAATTTTGAGCTTGCTTAAAATCATCAAGATTAAATAATGTTTGATGACTATGGATGTATCGAGCACAAACTCCAATAGTAGTTGAAGGGATCCCCTCGTTAGACAGATGAGCTGCTCCAGCATCTGTCCCACCTTGTGAGATATAATACTGATATTTAATGTCATTATTTTGAGCAGTATCAATTAAAAAATTTTTCATTTCAGAAAGCATGATGTGGCCAGGATCAAAAACTCGTAAAGTGACTCCTGCTCCTAACTTTCCATTGTTATCGGAGAAAATATCAGCTGCTGGAGAGCAATCTACTGCAAAGAACAGATCGGGAGTGAACTTTCTTGTAGAAACTTTTGCTCCACGTAAACCGACTTCTTCTTGAACATTTGCTCCAATAATTAGAGTCACCTCAAATTCTTTGTCTTTTAAATAATCAAGGAGTTCAAGAACTTCTAAGCATCCATAGCGATTGTCCCAACTTTTTCCTATCATATTCTTTTCATTTGCACTAAGAATGGTCTCAACTTTAGGAAGAATAAAATCTCCTATTTTTATTCCGTATTCAGAAGCTTCACGGTCACTTTCAAAACCCGCATCGAAAATAATGTCAGAAACAGAAGGAAGCTTTGCTTCACTTGTTTTTAAAAGATGAGGAGGCATAGAGGCGCTAATGACTGGAATTTCTTGCCCATCGGCATTAAATAAACTAAAACGTTGTGAACTAATGCTTAAGGGATTCCAACCTCCTATAGGAAGGACGCGAAATGTTCCATCTGCTTTTATTTTTGAAATCATAAATCCAACTTCATCCATGTGAGCTGCAATCATAACACGAGGAGCTTGCTTGACTTTTGATTCTTTGACAACAAAAATACCTCCTAAGCCATCAAACTCAGGAGTATAACCCATAGCCTTCATTTTTTCTTCCATGTAGTTACGAATTTTACTTTCTTGCCCACTTGTAGATTGAATTTCAGTAATTTCTTTTATTTTTTTAATTAAGTCTTTTTGATTAATATCCATAATTAAATCATAACATAATCTGATAAATTTTATCTATTTAAATATAAAAATTATGAGAATAAAATCTACTATTAATGACATTATATGTTATTTATGTTAAAATCTTTTTATGAATAAATTTTTAAGATTTACTGCTGGGTTAGTTATTGGGTCAGTAACCACAGCAGTTTTATATGCTCTTTATCAACAAACAGAAGAAGAGATGCGTGTAAATTTAGTTGAAGCTGTTCGTGAACATTTTTTAACTGCATCCTCTGAAGAAATTGAGGTAGTTTGGATTTTTGATAGTCCTATCCGTGATGGAGTTTTTGCTGGTGGTTTGAATTATAAAGATGGGCATTCGATTTCTTTTGAGATTGAAGAACATTCACATCAAATTATCAAGAGTGTGACAGTTGATTTTTAGGAGGTAGAGATGATTATTCCAGAAAATAAAGAAGTGCTATATGATTTAATCAATCAGAAAGAAACAGTAATTTTTTATTTTACAGCAGCTTGGTGTCCTGACTGTACTTTTATTAAGCCGAAACTTCCAGAGATTGAGGAAGAATTCTCTGATTTTAAGTTTGTTGAGATTGATCGTGATGCTTATATTGAGTTAGCACAAGAGTGGGATATTTTTGGAATTCCTAGTTTTGTAGCTTATCGTGAAGGTCAGGAAATTGATCGTTTGGTTAATAAAGCACGTAAAACAAAAGAAGAAGTTCAAAAATTTTTATTGGAGTTAAAATGATTGCGTTTTTTAATGAGAATATTGGAAAAGTATTAATGCTTGTTCTTGCAGATAGCCAAGGAACTAAGCTAAAGTATGAGAGAAAAGGCTCTATTACGCGCGTGTTTAGAGAAGATACGGGACAGACAGTTGCTTGGAATTTTTTTGATAAGACTTTTGAAAAAAATGGAGAAATTCAATTGTCTGACCAAGAGATTTCAAAATTAGAAGCAGAAATTTTAAAGGTAGGATTTTCAGAGCAATTAGAAACAGAAGCGAGTTCAAATTTTAAAGTTGCTCAAATCGTTGAAATGGTAGACCATCCTGACTCAGATCATTTACATATCTGTCAGGTTGATATTGGTGAAAAAAATTTAGTGCAGATTGTCTGTGGAGCAGCTAATGCGCGTGAGGGCTTAAAAACCGTTGCTGCTTTGCCAATTTCACTTATGCCCAATGGGACTTTAATTTTTGATGGTACTTTGCGTGCTATTGAAAGTAAGGGAATGCTTTGCTCAGCAAAAGAATTAAACTTAGAATCTCAAGGAAAGATAGGAATTATTGAGCTAGACTCTGACTTAGTTGTTGGATCGACATTTAATTTTTAATATAAAAAAAGAAAACCTGAAACAATTTAGGTTTTTTTGCATACAAATAAATAAGAGAAAGAATTCTCAAAAAATAGGAGGTGTTTTATGAATAAAACATTACTAATCGGTCGTCTCGTTTCTACACCAGAACTTAGTAAAACTGCTAATGATAAAAGTTTTGTAAGAACAACGCTTGCAGTAAATCGTAGATTTAAAAATAATGAGGGTGAGCGTCAAGCTGACTTTATTTCTTTGATTATTTGGGGAAAGACAGCAGAAAATTTTGTATCTTATGCTAAAAAAGGAATGCTTCTTTCGATTGAAGGAGAAATTCGTACACATAGTTATGAAGATAAGCAAAAGCAAAAACAATATGTTACAGAAGTTTTATGTCTTTCTTATAACTTATTAGAAAGTAGAGCAGCAGTAGCTTTACGTGAAGGACGATTAGATTCTGAAGAAGAAATTCTTGAAGCTGAAGAGTTGCCTTTTTAATTTATAATAAAGTTTAAAAGTTATTAATAACGTAGGAATTGTTTTCTTATGTTATTTTTAATTAAAGGAGAGATTTCTATTAGTATAAGCTTTATTTTAAAAAAAAAGTATAAGGCTTGACTAAATTTGAACTTTAAGGTAAAATAAAGTAAATTAGCAGTTAGATAAAAAGACTGCTAAAAAATATTTGGAGGATCTAAAATGTTAAAACCTTTAGCTGATCGTGTTGTATTACGTATCAAAGAGGAAGAAGAAAAAACTGTAGGTGGCATCGTCTTGACAAGTAACGCTCAAGAAAAACCACGTACAGCTGAAGTTGTTGCTGTTGGTCCAGGTCGTCGTTCAGAAGATGGACAACTTATCATACCTGAGGTAAAGGTAGGAGATCAGGTTGTTTTTGCTGAATATGGTGGAAGTAAGGTAAAAATTGAAGGCGAAGAGTTTTTAATAACTCATGAGTCAGACTTACTAGCAATTCTTGGATAATTAACTGAAAGGATAGAGAAATAAAAATGGCAAAGGAAATTAAATTTTCAGCAGATGCACGTTCAGCAATTGTACGTGGAATTGATACATTAGCAGATACAGTCAAAGTAACACTTGGCCCTAAAGGACGAAATGTTGTCTTAGAAAAATCATTTGGTAGTCCTTTGATTACAAATGATGGTGTGACAATTGCAAAAGAAATTGAGCTTGAGGATCATTTTGAAAATATGGGAGCAAAGTTAGTGTCAGAAGTTGCTTCAAAGACAAATGATATTGCAGGAGATGGAACAACAACAGCAACATTATTAACTCAAGCAATTGTTCGTGAAGGCTTGAAGAATGTAACTGCAGGAGCAAATCCTATAGGAATTCGTCGTGGAATTGAATTGGCGACTGAGGTTGCTGTTGAAGCATTAAAAAAACGAGCAATTCCAGTTTCAGGAAAAGAAGCAATTGCACAAGTTGCAACTGTCTCAAGTCGTAGTGAAAAAGTGGGTCAATATATCTCAGATGCTATGGAAAAAGTTGGTTCTGATGGTGTTATTACAATTGAAGAATCTAAAGGGATGCAGACTGAGCTTGATGTTGTTGAAGGAATGCAATTTGACCGTGGCTATTTATCACAATATATGGTGACAGATACTGAGAAAATGGTAGCAGACCTTGATAATCCATATATTTTATTAACAGATAAAAAGATTTCAAATATACAAGATATCTTACCATTACTTGAGTCTGTTGTTCAATCAGGACGTCCACTTTTGATTATTGCTGATGATGTTGATGGTGAAGCATTACCAACACTTGTTTTAAATAAAATTCGTGGAACCTTTAATGTTGTAGCTATTAAAGCACCTGGTTTTGGTGATCGTCGTAAAGCTCAGTTAGAGGATTTAGCAATTTTGACAGGTGCAACAGTTATTACTGAAGAGTTAGGACTTGATCTAAAAGATGCTACGATTGAGTCATTAGGTACTGCTGTTAAAGTAACTGTTGATAAAGAAAAAACGACAGTTGTTGAAGGAGCTGGAGATAAAGAAGTGCTTCTAGCACGTATTTCTACAATTAAGTCACAAATTGAACAAACAACATCTGACTTTGATAAAGAAAAACTCCAAGAGCGTTTAGCAAAACTTGCGGGTGGTGTTGCTGTAATTAAAGTTGGAGCAGCTACTGAAACCCAAATCAAAGAAATGAAACTTCATATTGAAGATGCTTTAAATGCAACGCGTGCAGCTGTTGAAGAAGGAATTGTTGCTGGTGGTGGAGTTGCCTTGGCCTCTGTTATCAAAGAAGTAGAAAAAATTTCAGTGACAGATGATGAAGCAACAGGTGTTTCTATTGTCCTTCGTGCTTTAGAAGAGCCAGTTCGTCAGATTGCAAGTAATGCTGGATATGAAGGTTCAGTTATTATTAACGAACTAAAATCTCGCAAAGAAGGTGAAGGATTTAACGCTGCAAATGGAGAGTGGGTAAATATGGTTGAATCAGGAATTATTGATCCTGTTAAGGTAACACGCTCAGCCCTCCAGAATGCTTCAAGTGTTGCTGCGATGGTTTTAACAACTGAAGCAATAGTTGCTGATAAGCCGGAAGAAAAACCGGCAGGTCCTGCTATGGATCCATCTATGATGGGTGGAATGATGTAATAACTTAAAAGAACTCTTGATATATAAGAGTTCTTTTTTGATTTGTTTGATTATCTATATTAAAAAGGGCAGAAAAATATTGTTATATAAATAAAAAAGTATAAACTTAGATAGAAAGAGATTATTGATAACTTAGAACAAATAGTACTTGAAAGTAAACTAGAATAATGGCAAAATAAAGTTAGAAACGTAATTTTGAATATATTGATACAGGGCAATTCATTGGCTATGTGCACGACAAAATAACCGGTAAGCCAGTTAAAATGATAAAAATAAGAATAGCTTATTCTAAGAATGGCGAATATTTGTTTCCAGATAATCTGTGGGAGGTAATATGGAACTTAAAGAAAAAAATATAAAAATTGACTTGGTTAATATGTTTATGATGGTAATATTATAGGTCTCATGATTTATTTTGTTTATAAAGACGGCACGACGGATGAAGGTATTATAGAATGGTACAGTGATGATGAATTTGACGAAGAAAATAATCCAATTTGTAGTTTTAATTTATTAGATAGGATTACGGGTCGAGATAAATATATGGTTGGTGAAGATAAAACAAAATTAATTATAATTATTGAATAAGGAAAAATATGGTAAAACTAACTGACGTTATAAACGAAAGAGATATTAAAAATATTAAGACTTTTATGCCGGATTTTGATGAAAATAAGACATTTGATACAGATGATGAATGGGATGAATTTGTTGAGGAGATGATAGATTTCATCGTTCCTTATCTAAACACTGAAAAACCAACAAGAGAAGCAGAATTGTTTGATGATGTTGTCTATAAAATGTCAATAGCAGAAGTATATGAAGAACAAGAAGGAAATGAATAATAGTTTAAATATATTATAAAAATAATAATAATGAAAATTGAATAATGAGTATATAGGATATTTTATTAGAAAGTCAAGCCTATGTCGTTAAACTTAATAAATAATGAGATAAAAAATAAGAGAGATTCAAGGTCCATCTAGCATTTGTAAATAATTTAAGATAAGAGTTGATTGACAAATTTTGTGAATTGGCTTTTATTTACATGATGAAGAGTTTGAAAATGATATAATAAAGAATAATGAAATTAACAACGATAGCTATGGAGTTTCAAAAAGCAGTTGATATCCTTGAGAAAATTCAAGGAGCGGGATTTGAGGCCTACTTTGTAGGAGGTGCTGTCCGTGATGCTTTGTTAAATCGCCCAATTCATGATGTTGATATTGCAAGTTCGGCTTATCCTGAAGAAATAAAATTAATCTTTCCAAAAACTTTTGATGTTGGGATAGAACATGGGACTGTTTTAGTACTTTGGGAGGAAGAGCAGTATGAAATTACAACTTTTCGGACAGAAAGTGTTTATACTGATTTTAGACGGCCTGATAAAGTAGAGTTTGTCTCGGATTTAACTCAAGATTTAGAGCGCCGTGATTTTACAATAAATGCTTTTGCGATGACTTCTCAAGCTGAAATTATTGACTTATTTGAGGGTCTTTCGGACTTATCTCATAAAAAAATCCGAGCAGTAGGTAAGGCAGAAGATCGTTTTTATGAAGATGCACTCCGAATTATGCGTGCCATGCGTTTTGCTTCAGAGCTTGATTTTGATATTGAGTACTCAACATTTCTTGCCATGAAGTCAAGAGCTTATTTACTTGAAAAAATTGCGATTGAAAGAATTTTTATTGAACTTAATAAATTACTCTTGGCGAAAAACTGGAGAAAAGGCTTAACTTTTCTAATGGAATCTGAAAGTTGGAAGTTTTTAAAGGGATTTGAAGAAATAAATTTAAATAAAATAAAAGAAGATTTTCAGTTTAAATGTCTAGAACAAGCATGGGCATGGTTAATCTTACAATTTTCAAATTTTAACTTAAAAAAATGGAAAATTTCTAATGATTTTTATCAAAAAACAAGTAAGATAATTTCTGCCTACTCAGAAAAAAAATGGACTCTAGAGTTAATCTATAAGTATGGATTAGAGATTGTAGAGCTTGTAGATGACTTGAAAGAAGCAGAAGGAGAAAATGTAGATAGACAGATAGCTAAACAAATTGATCAGCAACTTCAAATCCATGAGAAGTCAGAAATATTAATCAATGGAAAAGAGCTACTTGAAAAAGGATACCAAGCAGGTCCAGAGCTAGGAAAAGTTCTTTTAGAGATTGAATATAAGATTATAAATAATCAATTGAAAAATGAGAAGGAAGCAATTTTTTCTTATTTGAAACTTTAGATAAAAAACTGAACTCATATGAGCTCAGTTTTTATTTATTATAAATTTTCTTTCTTTGGTGTTACTAAAATCTTGATGTGTGACTTATCAGTAGTTAAAGTTTCAAACCCTTCAGAAACTAAGTTATCTAGGAAGATTTTCTTTGTTATAAGTAAATCAAGATCTACAATATTGCTTGAGTAGATATCGATAACAGGTTGGAATTCTTCAGAATAACACCAAGCTGTTGAAATTTTAGCTTCATTAACAGATAAAGTCATTGGAGCAAGATTTACTTCTTTTTCATAAAGAGCCACGATATTTACTTCACCAGCTTTACCGATACATTGAGTTGCTGAAGCAAATGTTGCTTGAACTCCTGCAACCTCAAAAGCTACATCAACACCACCCTTTGATAATTCCTTAATCTTAGTAACAGCATCTTCGTTGATTGGGTTGATAACAGTAGTTGCACCTAATTTCTTAGCTAACTCAAGACGATCTTCAGCGATATCAACCACGATAATTTGGCTTGCTTTTTTAGCTTTTGCCATAATAATCGTTAATAAGCCGATAGGTCCGGCACCAAAGATTGCAGCTGTACTGCCTTCTGTAAGTTGTGTTTGATTAACTGCATGATAACATACTGCTCCTGGTTCAACCATTGCTGCATGTTCCATTGATAAATTATCAGGGATTTTAATTGCATTTGTAGCTTTTAGTAAAACTTTTTCAGCAAAAGCACCGTTATTTGAGAAACCATATAATCCATAACCGTTGATTGCAAACTGTTCACATAAGTGACGACGTCCTGATTTACAGAACTTACAGTCATCACAGACGTCCAAGTTTTCACAGGCTACACGATCACCAACTTTAACATTTGTGACACCTTCACCAACTTCAGAAACGATACCACTAAACTCGTGTCCCATAATGATTTCAGGATATGCATTAAGAGGGCCAGCAACATACTCGTGAATGTCGCTTCCGCAAATTCCTACCCATTCTACATCAATAATTACATGTCCAGCTTTTACCTCAGGTGTTGTAACTTCTTCAACTCTGAAATCTTTTGCCTTATAAAATTTTACTGCTTTCAAAGCAATACCTCCAAATTTAGTTTGTGAATAATCTATTAAATTCTTCTTAGCTATTATAACACTCTTAGTTTATTAAAGATAGTATTTTCTTTCTGAATTAAGTCGCTATTCAATTAATGTCTAAAAACTAGTTGTCAAAAATATATCTTTGTCATATTATTTTTCAGCACAATGAGCAATATAATTCATATTTTTCTTTTCTTGTTTAAAATATTTAAACATACCAATGAATTGCTCTTTATTTTCAGATTTTAACCCATTTCTAATGATATTGAAAGTTCCTTTTAAACCTTCGTCACGAATCATTCCTCGAGGTGTCATGAGCGACATGTCACCAATTTTTGCCTCTAATTTTTTAAATCCGGCTTCATTATAGAGCTTTTTCCAATCTACAACAGTTAAAGGATTAGCTTTAATTTTAATTGCGTTATGTAAGCCATCTTCTTGCTCTTTACTATTATCTTTTTTGAGAGCGATATCGAGAGTAAGTAATTTTCCACCTGGTTTTAAAACACGATAGTATTCAGCTAAAGCTTTACTTTTTGCACGATTGTCAAACATGGTAAGCATAGCTTCGTTGATAATAATATCAAAACTATTATCTTCAAAAGGAAGTTTCATGGCATTTGCAAAGACGAGCGTTATCGTGTCGGATAGACCAGCTTCCTTTACATTTTTTTCTGCTTTTGAAAGAGCTTCTTTATCTAAATCTACTCCAGTCATACTACAGTGATATTTAGAAGCTACTTCAATAAGAGTTGTTCCCATGTTACAAGCTACTTCAAGGACTTTTTTATCTTTGTTAAATTCACCTTTATCTAGTAACCAAGTAGTTGCTTCAATGCCTCCAGGGCGTAGTCTTTTTTTTCCTAACTTTGCTAGAAAAGTATGTCCAGCTGTTGCCATATAATTTTATTTTCTCCTTAATTTTTATTAGATAAAACGCTCAAATAAGATATTATTTTCTAAATGAACATGTTGATGAACATCTTCTTCAATTGCTTGAAGTCGATTGTAAACAAGTTGGAAGGTACGACAAGCTCCTTCAGGAGGAGTAAAATCATTTGTAATTTCACGAAGTTCAGCTAAAATATCTCCTGTTCGTTGATGATCTTCAAGTAAATTATCTGTGATTGTTTTAACTTTAAGCTTTAATTCCTCACTTGGATTTTCTTCATAAGAAAGAATTGTTGGAAAATCAATTGTCTCTTCTTGAATCATATGTTCAACCATTTCAGCATTAAGCTCGGAAAATAAACGATGAACTTTTAACAAATGTGGATGATTAGCTCCATGAACACGGAGTACTTTAGTGACATAAGGACTTAAAGCAGGAAATTCCTCGTTTAAGAAGTTATGATGTGTTTGAATAATGTAGTCTACTAACTCACTTGAAGAAAGTAGAGTGAAGTCAGTAATTTCTTCATTAAGTTCTTTTGCTTTTGTATAAGCACTATTGATTTTTTCAATAACTTCATCAGCTGAAATATTCTTTGCTTGACATGCTTCAGAAAGAGGGATATTTCCACCACAGCAGAAATCAATTTTATAAGCTTTAAAAGTATCTGCAGATTTTGGGAATTTTGTTACGATTTGTCCGATAATATCGTGACTTGTAAATAGGTTTGCCATTTTTTCTCCATAAAATTTATTAGTAATACTTTAATTTTAACGGCTTATTGTTTAAATGTCAAATATTTTTTACAAGGTTAGGGAATTTAGATTTTTATTTATGTATATTAAATAAAAGAATGAATAATAATTATTAATAAACATATTTAAATATATATTATGTATAAAAATAAAAGGATTTTAACTAAATAAAAAACGTATAATCAAAAGAGATGAAGTTAAAAGGAAAAGAAATTGGAGGTATTTTTCGTCGTTTACGATTAGAAAGAGGCTATAAAATAGCAAATTTTAAAGAAGTTGGAATTTCAGCTTCTAGTATTTGTCGTTTTGAAATTGGAAAATCAGTTCTTTCTACAAATAAATTTTTCCTAGCTTTAGAGTTTATGGAAATCTCCCTTTCTGAATTTGATTATTTTTATTATAATGACCATAAGAGAGTAGAAATCATAGATCAAATAAAGAAAGATTATTTCCATTTAAATTATTCACAACTTAATAATTATTTAAAAACAACCCAAGATCCTATTTTAAAACTTTCAATAAAGAGTCTAATTTCTTCTCTGAGTTCAAAAAAGAAAGCCATAAAGTCTAACGATAAAGATATACTTCTAAGCTATTTATCAAAAGTTAGTTTATGGGGAACTTATGAGTTATCTATTTTAAGTTTTATTACTTCTGAACTCTCTAAAAGCCAGATTCTTTATTTTTTAAAAGAAATTCTAAATGATAATCCTAATTTTTTTGAAAATCATTATTATGAGCAGTTAATTTTATTCTTGTATCTTCAAGTTTCTTTTCACTTTTTAAAACTAAAAGAAGAAATAGAGAGTCAAAAAGCACTTGATTTTATCTTTAAATTTTCAGGAGAAGAACATATGTTTTATCAAAATATTGCCTTCTTTTTTTCTGGTTATCATGAACTTATATTTAATGATTGTAAAGTTGGGAGAAAAAAGATGCAGAATGCAATTAACATTTTTAAGCTTTTAAAAAAGCCAGGTCAGGCTCAATTTTTAGAAAAAATAATAGAAGAACATATTCGAAATGATGAAGAATAAAAGGATAATTTAGTAAAATAAAATCCTAAATTTATAATGTAAATGATATTCGCTAAAAAAAGGAAATTTATTTTTAATAAAAAGTATGAAAATTCATGCAGATTTATATTATTTATGATATAATGAAAAAATAAAGTCAGGGAGGGAAGATGGAAACAATTTTGTTAAATGTTTTATATGCTGTTCTAATCTTACTTGTAGTTTTGGTTGCAGTCTTTGTGATTAATTTGATTCGTACAATGGGCTCAGTCAATAAAACAGTAAAGGTGATGACGGCTGATATTGATGTCTTATTACATCAAACGGATCATCTAATGGCAAAGGCTAATACATTGCTTGAAGATGTTAATGGAAAAGTAGCGACAATTGATCCACTATTTACAGCAGTTGCCGACCTTTCGGAAAGTGTTTCAGCGGTTAATGATTCAAGCCGAAACTTTGTCTCAAAGTTTAGCAAACAAAGTACGAAGTCAGCAAAGCAGTCAGCAGTAATCAAGGTCGGACGCACAGCAACAAGTCTTTTATCTCAAAAGAAAAAAATCTCAGATAAAAAGTAGGGGGAAATACTATGTCTAAAAATTCTAATTTCATCGGTGGTGCTATCTTTGGTGCAGCCGTTGGTATCGCCGCAGCATTACTCACAGCTCCTAAAAAAGGCTCTGAACTCCGTCAAGAAGCAGCAGATAAGTATAAAGGTTTCAAAGAAGATCCACAAGCTACTCTAGAAAGTATCCGTGAATTTTCAGTTGATAAGTTTTATGATGTGAAAGACAAGTTTGATTCAGGCGAGTATTCAGCTGAAAAAGCAAAAGATTATTTACTTTCACGTCGTGATGAAATTAAAGAAAAGGTAGATTCAGGTGAGTTATCTGTAGATACGGTTAAAGATTTCTTTAGTAAAACACGTGACAGTCTTTCAGATCGTTTAAGCTCAGTAAAAAGTAACTTTTCATCTGAAAAGTCAGTAGAAGAATCTTCAGTAGAAGAATCTGAAGAATTAGTAGAAGAGATTGAAGAAAATTCAGATTTATTTACAGAAGAGGTAAAATTTGGATCAGCTTCAGAAAGCCTTCCAGTAGAAGAGCTAAGTATTCCAGTAGTAGAAGAGGAAGAACTAGAACTTCCTGTAGAAGAAGTAGCTGTTCCAGTTGAGGAAGTAACTACTTCAGTTGAAGAATCAGCAAATGGTTTGTTTGGAGTTAATGATGACTTAAAAGTAAACTACAGCTGGGCTGAAGGAGAAAATGAAGAGGGCGAATAAGCCCTCTTTGTAAGTAAAAAAGCTGATAGGAGAAGAGATGACAGAGGCAAATTTTGGCGTTGTAGGTATGGCTGTTATGGGGAAAAACTTAGCCCTTAATGTAGAATCAAGAGGATATACAGTCGCCTTGTATAATCGTACAACAAGTAAAACGGAAGAAGTGATTGCAGAGAATCCAGATAAAAATTTAATTTTAACAAAAACAGTTGAGGAATTTGTTGCTGCAATTGAAAAACCACGTCGTATCATGTTGATGGTACAGGCTGGAGCAGGAACAGATGCAACTATTCAGTCACTTTTACCACACTTAGATAAGGGAGATATCCTTATTGATGGAGGAAATACGCATTTTCCAGATACGATTCGCCGAAATAATGACTTGGCAAGTTCAGGTATTAATTTTATTGGGGCAGGTGTTTCAGGTGGTGAAAAGGGAGCTTTACTTGGCCCTTCTATCATGCCTGGAGGTCAAAAAGAGGCCTATGATTTGATTGCTCCTATTTTTGAGCAGATTGCAGGAAAAGCACCTCAAGATGCTGAGCCTTGCGTGGCTTATATGGGACCAAATGGTGCAGGACATTATGTAAAAATGGTACATAATGGAATTGAGTATGGCGATATGCAGTTGATTGCAGAGTCCTATGATTTGTTGAAACGTGTCCTTGGTCTTGATAATGCTGAGATTCAATCCATTTTTGAAGAATGGAATGATGGAGAGCTTGATAGCTACCTGATTGAAATCACAAAAGAAGTTTTAAAGCATCAGGATGATTTAGGTGATGGCTATATCGTAGATAAGATTTTAGATAAGGCTGGAAACAAAGGGACTGGAAAATGGACGTCACAAAGTTCATTGGACTTAGGTGTACCACTTCCTTTAATTACAGAGTCAGTCTTTGCTCGATTTATTTCAACTTATAAAGAAGAACGTATGAAAGCAAGTCAAGTTCTTTCAGGTCCAAGCTTAAACTTTACAGCTGATAAAAAAGAAATGATTGAGAAAATTCGTAAGGCTCTTTACTTCTCTAAAATCATGTCTTATGCTCAAGGAGTCGCTCAGTTACGTTCTGTGTCGAAAGAACAAGACTGGAATCTTCCTTACGCTACCATTGCAAAAATCTGGCGTGCGGGATGTATCATTCGTGCTCAGTTCTTGCAGAAAATAACAGATGCTTTTGATAAAAATGCAGAACTTGAAAATCTTTTATTAGATGACTATTTTGTGGAAGTAACAAAAAACTACGAGCAGGCAGTACGTGAGGTTGTAAGCTTTGCTGTGATGGCTGGAATTCCTATTCCAACCTTCTCAAGTGCAATTAGCTACTACGATAGCTACCGTAGTGCAGAGCTTCCAGCAAATCTTATTCAGGCACAGCGTGATTACTTTGGTGCACATACGTATGAAAGAAAAGATAAGGAAGGTATCTTCCATTATGACTGGTATAAGGAAGATTAATATAAAATCTCTACTTTATTTAAAAGTAGAGATTTTATTTAGAAATTTTTAAGATAAAACTTCTTTTGCAAGTTTTTGTCCTTGCTTTATTTTTGCCCATTGTTGTTCATGACTAAGCTCATTTCCACCATCACAGGAGGCAAAGCCACACTGATGAGAAAGATAAAGGCGTTCTTTTGGAATAATTTTAAGAGCTTGCTCAAGTAATTTTTGGACACGTGTCTCATCATCAAGTTGACTAGTCTTACTTGAGAGTAAACCAAGGACAACTTCAACATTACCTTTGTGACGCAAGACTTCTAAAGCTTCAATGTCTCCTGCACGCTCGTCATCCCACTCTAAGAAAAAGCGGTCATAGTGTTGATCAGCGAGGAATTTTTTGGCAATTGCTTGATAAGTTCCAGACGCTGCATGACGAGAGGCATAATTTCCGCGACAGTTATGTGTCCATACTTTAAGACCTAAGTCATGACAGAAGTCAATGATTTCATTATTGATTGCAACAAATTCATCAGCTAAGCTTGTCAAGCTAGAGTTGTCCTCGCCAAAGAAACTTGCTTCATTTGTGTCATCAAATAATTCCCAAAGACAGTCATCAAATTGAATAATTGTTCCTGAAAGTTCTTTGTATTCAGTTAAAAATTCTTTATAGGCATTGATAAGGCCAGTCTTAAGTGCTTCCTTTGTTTTATAAACCTGATTTTCTCCGTAAAGATGGTCAAAAAATGAGAGTTCTGTGAATGCGTGAGCAGCTCCCCAAACTGTAAGTTTAATAGTCTGTCCCTCCACTTGCTCTTTTAGCTGCTTATAAATCTCTAAAAAGTGATGATTTTTCCCTGAAAGTTCAGAATAAATACTTAGTCCAATATCTTTACGTGTCTCAAAAGTTCCACCATCATAGTCTTGGAATGTATAACCATGATCTGCAATATGACGTTGAATACCAGATAAGCCCCAGACGAAGTCGAGATGCCACATTGATTTTGAATACTCTCCGTCAGTTAAAATATCAATTCCCTCTTCGATTTGCTTAGAAACAATGTTAGAAATTGCTTTTGCTTCAGTCTCTTGATAATCTTTAAAGTCAGAATAAAAAGGATAACTAATGTCATCACGTTCTTCAATTTGCTTTTTAAAAGTGAGTAGATTTTCAGGTCGAAGTAATGAGCCTACCAGTTGAAATTTTGAGTTTGTCATAAAAGTCCTCCAATAAATGTAATGAAACTATAATACCTGAAAATTCAAAAAATAGATAATACTTTATAAATTCATGATATAATAGGTAAAAACTATAAGAGGGGAAATATGCGTATCCAACAACTTGAATATATTGAAAAAATTGCAGAAACAGGATCTATGAATGAAGCAGCAAAGCAACTTTATATTTCTCAACCTAGTCTTTCACAGGCTTTAAAAGAGTTAGAGCAAGAGTATCAGATTCAGCTTTTTTATCGGAGTAAATTAGGGATGACCCTAACGGATGAAGGGCGTTCATTTATTAATTACTCTCATGCAATTTTAGATCAGGTTAATTTACTAGATTATACATTTAAAGAAAATAAAAATCGTAAGCAAATCTTCAGTATTTCAGCTCAGCACTATGCCTTTGTGGTACATGCTTTTGTAGAGCTTGTTAGAAAAATAGGAGGAGATGAGTATGATTTTACATTAAGAGAGACATTGACTCAAAATACACTTAATGATGTGGCGACTTTTAAAAGTGAGTTGGGAATTATTTATTTGAATAATTTTAACCAGACAGTTTTACGGCGTCTGATTCAAGAAAAAGACTTGGAATTTACTCCTTTATTTCTTGCTCAACCACATGTTTTTGTAGGTCGAGAAAATCCTCTGACAAAAAAGAAAAAAATCCTTCTGGAGGATTTAAGTGATTATACTTATCTGTCTTATGAACAGGGAGAAACAAATTCTTTTTATTTTTCGGAAGAGATTTTAAGTACACTGGCTAGAAAAAAACATATAAAAATAAGTGACAGAGCGACAATTTTTAATTTGATGGTAGGATTAAATGGCTATACAATTAGCTCTGGGGTTATTTCTAGTGAGCTAAATGATGAAAAAATTGTAGCAATTCCTTTAGAAGTAGATGAAAAAATGACACTTGGTTATTTAAAAAGTAAGAAAATAAGTCTAAGCGCAACTGCCTTATATTACCTTGAACTTTTGAAAGAACATATTAAAAATTATGGCTTTAAAATTATTGAAAATTAATCTTATTGATGACTAATTTTTATTTTGGACTGATTGGCTTCATCATTATTATATTTATTGCTGTAGCCATCGTCATATCCATAATAAGCATCGTTATATCCATCATCATATCCTTTTTCATAGCCGTTATTATAGATTTCTTCAGTATAGTAGTTATTATTTACATTTATAATCATATTATTTATTTTAATTAATACAAAATTAAATAGAGAAATAGAAGCGATTGTAACTGCGATAAGAGATAAATTTTTGGTATTTTTAATATTTACTATCAGAGTAATGATTGCAAAAGTGATTGAAGTAAAGATGAATAAAAGTGCTAAGATAGTAAATATAATATGTGAAAAATAAGAAAATAATAAGCCAAATGTACCAAAAATTAAACTAAGAATAGCGAATAAAAGTTTTTCTTTCTTCATGTTGAGTTCCTCCTTTTTTCATAGTATCATTAATGTAGAACATAGTCAATATAAAAAGAGCAAGGCTCTTTTTATTAATGGCTATTTGCTTTTCTGTTGGCCTTCTTTTTATTTTCTTCAATCCATTCTTCATGTTTTTCCATTGGATCGATAATAGCAAACTTTACTGTTATGACACCAGCTGCAATAATTGCAAGAGTAGCACCTGCACCAGCAATAAGACCCCAAGTAAATTTGTTGTTCATAATAACCTCCAAAATTTTAATAAATCTATTTTATCAAAAAATTAAGATCTTTTCTTGTTTAATATGGTGAGATTGAAAGAAACATAAATAATTATTCTGTATTATGCTATAATTACTCTAGATATGAATGATACAATTAAAGCAAAATTAGAACTTTTACCGGACTTACCAGGATGTTATCAGCATAAGGATAAAAATGGAAAGATTATTTATGTAGGAAAGGCTAAAAATTTAAAGCATCGTGTCCGTTCTTATTTTCGTGGGTCTCATGATACAAAGACGGAGTTATTAGTTTCTGAGATTGTAGATCTTGAGTGGATTGTGACAGATTCAAATATTGAAGCTCTTCTTTTAGAAATAAATATGATTCAAGAGTATAAGCCCAAGTACAATATTATGCTCAAAGATGATAAATCTTACCCATTTATAAAAATAACAAATGAGAGATATCCTAAGATTGAAATTACACGCTTAGTAAAAAAAGATGGAGGACATTATTTTGGTCCTTATCCTGATGTTGGTGCAGCAAATGAAATTAAGCATTTATTAGATCGTATCTTTCCTTTTCGTAAGTGTAGCTTAAATGAAAAGCGAGTGTGCTTTTATTACCATATTCATCAATGTCTTTGCCCATCCGTTAATTCAGTAGACCCTAAAATTTATCAGGAAATGATAATAAAGGTAACAAAGTTTTTATCAAGTGATGATAACGAGATGATTGATGAATTGCATCAAAAGATGCAAATAGCTGCTGAAAAATTAGAGTTTGAACAGGCAGCAGAATATCGTGACATTATCAAATCGATTGGTATTTTAAGAACCAAGCAGCGAGTAAGAAATTTAGATAATAAGGACCGTGATGTCTTTGGCTATGCTGTAGATAAAGGCTGGATGTGTGTTCAAGTTTTCTTTGTCCGACAAGGTAAACTAATAAAGCGTGATGTCAATCTTTTCCCTTATTATAATGAAGCCAAAGAAGATTTTTTGACCTATTTGGGGCAATTTTATAAGGAACAGCAACATTTATTGCCTAACGAGATTTTTATTCCTAAAGAGATTGACCGTGAATCAGTGGAGGTAATGACTAAAGTTAAAGTTATTCAACCAAGTCGTGGTGAGAAAAAGCAGCTTATTTTAATGGCAAATAAGAATGCTCAGCAACAACTTTCTTTAAAGTTTAACTTGGCTGAAAAGGAAATGTTAAAAACAGAAGGAGCGATTGAAAAGTTAGGAGAAATTTTAAATATTCCAACTCCAAGAAGAATTGAAAGTTTTGATAATTCTAATATCATGGGAACTTCACCAGTCTCTGCAATGGTTGTTTTTATTGATGGTAAGGCTTCAAAAAAAGACTATCGTAAGTATAAGATTAAAACGGTAGAAGGAGTAGATGATTATGCTTCCATGCGAGAGGTTATCAGTCGTCGCTATAGTAGAGCAGTCCGTGAATCAGGAGAGTTACCGGATTTGATTGCGATGGATGGTGGAATTGGACAAGTTAATGCGGCAAGACAGATTTTAAAAGATTTTGGGCTAGATATTCCAGTTGCAGGGATGCAGAAAAATGAGAAACATCAAACGAGTGAACTTTTATTTGGTGATCCTCTGGAACTTATCCCTTTAAATCGTCAATCTCAAGAATTTTTTTTACTTCAGAGAATCCAAGATGAAGTCCATCGCTTTGCCATTAGTTTTCATCGTCAACTTCGAGGTAAAAATACTTTCTCAAGTAAGCTAGATGGAATTGTAGGACTTGGGCCTAAGCGAAAGCAAAAACTTTTAATGTCTTTTAAAAATATAAAGTCTATAGGAGAGGCAACGATTGAAATGATTGCAGAAGCAGGAGTTCCATATGAAGTTGCAACACGTGTAAAAGAAAAGATGACAAAAGAGATAAAAGAGAAGTAGATTAGAAAGTTGAAATTTATAGATAAAAAGAGTAAAGTAAGTAAAGAATGAATGAAGAGGAAATAAAAAACTTTCAGCAAGATTTGTTATCATGGTATCATAAGAATAAAAAAAATCTGCCTTGGAGAGAAAATCAAGATGCTTATAAAGTATGGCTGTCAGAGATTATGAGTCAGCAAACTCAGGTTGAAACAGTTATCCCTTATTATCAAAGGTTTTTAAGAAATTATCCAACAATCTCTGACTTAGCTCAGGCAAAGGATGAGGAACTGTTAAAGACTTGGGAAGGCTTAGGCTATTATTCTCGTGCTAGAAATTTAAAGTTTGCAGCTAGTCAAATAATGAATGAATTTTCTGGAGAATTTCCTCAAAGTTTAGAAGAAATTCGTTCTCTTAAAGGTATTGGTCCTTACTCTGCAGCTTCGATTGCCTCGATTTGTTTTAATTTACCTGAGCCAGCGATTGATGGGAATCTTTTTCGAGTAACAAGCCGTTTATTCGAAATTTCAGATGATATTTCAAAGACTACGAGTCGAAAAAATTTTGATAAAAAATTACGAGAGATAATCAGCCATTCTGAAGCTGGAAATTTTAACCAGGCATTGATGGATTTGGGATCGACAATCTGTAAGCCTAAATCTCCTAAATGTGAAATTTGTCCTCTAGCTAAGTACTGTCAGGCTTATAAAAATCAAAGAGTTGAAAACTTCCCTGTAAAGACAAAGAAGATAAAACAAGAAAAGCATTACTTTCAAGCATTTGTTTTAAAACAGGGTGAAAAATATCTGATGGCACAGCGACAATCAACAGGTTTATTAGCATCTATGTGGACTTTCCCATTGCAAGAGATAGAAGAAAAAGATTTTGATAATCTGAGTAAGATAAGGGTAATTCCTGAAGTATTTAATAATCAATTGATTAAGCTTGAGAAAGTAGGAAAAGTTCAACAAATTTATTCTCATCAAAAATGGATAATAAAAGTTATTTATTGCCAGTTAGAAGGGCAGACTGTCCAAGAAGCTTGTCTTTATAATCAAAGATGGCTTTCTAAAGAAGAATTAAAAGAATATGCACTTGCAAAAGCTCAGATAAAAATGTTTAGGCTCTTGCAAGATTTTGGAAAGTAAAGTAAAATGATAGTAGGAATTGGTATAGACAATGTTGAGATTTTAAGGATAAAGTCTGCAATGGAAAATGTAAACTTTATAAAAAAACTTTTAACTAAAAAAGAAGAAAGGTACTGGCAAGTTCTTCCATCAGAAAATAGGAAAGTTGAGTTTCTAGCAGGACGTTGGGCTGCTAAAGAAGCCTTTTCAAAAGCTCTTGGAACGGGGATTGGCTCAAGTTTATCTTTTCAGGATTTAGAGATTGAAAATGATAATAAGGGAAATCCTGAGTTTGTGAAAAGTCCGTTACTTGAGCAGTCAGTTCACCTTTCCATTAGTCATACTGCTTTAGAAGCAATTGCTTTTGTTATTATAGAGGAGAAGAAATGATTCCATCTGCACATCGTCAAACTTGGGCTGAAATTGATCTTTCAGCAATTTGTCGTAATATTATAAAAATAAAGAAGCATATCTCTGAACAAGCAAAACTTTGGGCAGTTGTTAAAGCCAATGCTTATGGTCATGGAGCAGTACGAGTTGCTCAGGCTGTTGAGAAGTTAACGGATGGTTTTTGTGTTTCTAACTTAGATGAAGCGATACAATTAAGAGAGGCAGGAATAAAAAAGAAAATTCTAATCTTAGCTGCAATTGCTCCTCAAAATACCAATATTGCAAAAGATTACAAGTTGACAATTACTGCTCCAAGTCTTGAATGGTTAAGTCTTGTTTTAAATGAAGGGCAAGATTTATTGGATTTAGAAATGCAGATAAAGGTTGACTCGGGTATGGGGCGTATTGGGATAAAAAAAGTCGAAGAGGCTAATCTGATGATTGAGATGATGGATAAGGCTGGGATTATCTTTGATGGGATATTTACTCATTTTGCAACAGCAGATGAGTCAGAAACTGAAAAGTTTGACCAGCAAGTCAGATACTTTGACTGTTTTATTTTAGGATTAACGAGACGTCCTCGATATGTCCATTCAACTAATTCAGCTGCGGCTATTTGGCATCCCGATCAAGTTCAAGATGTGGAACGTTTGGGACTAGGACTTTATGGCTTAGATCCAAGTAATGCTGCTCTATCTCTTCCTTTTGATTTAGAGCCTGCTCTTTCGTTAAAATCTGAGATTTCTCACATTAAAAAAGTTAAAAAAGGAGAAACAATTGGATATGGGGCGACCTATATAGCTGATGAAACAACTTTTATTGCGACTCTTCCCATCGGATATGCTGATGGCTGGACTAGAAGTATGCAATCTTTCTTCGTTCTTATAGATGGGAAGTTTTGTGAGATTATAGGCAGAGTATCGATGGATCAGATGACAATTAAATTAGATAAAGCCTATCCATTAGGAACAGAGGTAACATTAATTGGTAAGGATAAGCAGAAAAAAATAACAGTTGATGAAATTGCGAACTGGAGACATACCATTAATTATGAAGTTATTACAACATTGTCAGATAGAATTTATAGAAAATACATTAATTAAAATTTTTAAGGTTATTTTTAGAATAATAGCGTATAATAAATTTGTGGTAGAATGAGTAATAATAAATAAATCTACTAAATTAAAATAGAAAAGAACTCTATTTTAGAAAGCAAGGAGGAAAACTTATGATAATTATTTATACAGTACCATCTTGTAGCTCATGTAAAAAAGCTGAAGAGTGGCTTCGAGCACATGAACTAAAGTATGAAGAGGTAAATCTTCTTACAGATAAAATTACGAAAGAAGATATATTACGGATTCTTTCTCTTACTGAGGAGGGAACGGAAGAGATTATTTCTAAGCGCAGTAGTGCTTATACAAGACTAGATATGAATTTTGATAATGTAACGGTTGATCACTTAATTAATATTATCGAAAAAAATAGAACACTTTTGAGACGTCCACTTATTATGGATGAAAAACGTTTACAGGTTGGATATAATGAAGATAATATTCGAAAATTTCTACCACGCTCATTTCGAAAAGTGAAGTTAAACCAAGACATTGAAGAAATCATGGAAAATATGGAAACAGCCTAAATAAGTTAAAAAGGCTGTTTTTAGTTTGGCTGTAATAAACTGAGAAAAATTAAAGAGATAGAGAGAACATAAAGTACCTCTTTTTCTTTCGCAATCATGTTATAATAAAGTTTATGGAAATAATTGATGGAAAAAAATTAGCAGTAAAAATTCAAAAAGAGCTGAAAGAAGAGCTTGAGAATTTTGGGAAATCAGTTGGTCTTTTGATGATTTTATTAGGAGATAATCCTGCAAGTCAGATTTATTTGAGAAACAAAGAACGAGTTGCAAAAGAAATCGGAATTTATTCTCAACAGATAAAACTTCCTGAAGAAACAACAGAAGAAGAGCTTTTAGATTTGATTGAAAAGTCAAATCAAGATAAGAAAATCCAAGGTATTTTAGTTCAACTTCCCTTGCCCTCTCACATTTCTGAAGAAAAAGTATTGTCTGCGATTTCACCTAAAAAAGATGTGGATGGTTTTCACCCTATAAATATGGGAAAGCTCTGGTCAGGTAAAGCTTCGATGCTTCCCTCAACTCCAGCAGGTGTGATTGAAATGCTGAAGGCTTATCAGGTTGAAATCTCAGGTAAACGAGCAGTTGTGATTGGACGAAGTAATATTGTTGGAAAGCCGATGGCACAGCTTTTAATGATGGAAAACGCAACAGTTACTTTGGCACATTCTTATACAAAAAATCTAACTGAACTTGCTAGAGAAGCAGATATTTTGGTTGTGGCGATTGGTCAGGCAAAGTTAGTGACTGCTGATTTTATTAAAGAAGGCGCAGTCGTAATTGATGTGGGAATGAATCGTGATGAAAATGGAAAGTTATGTGGAGATGTTGATTTTGATTCTGTTTCTAAAAAAGTAAGTTTTATTACCCCTGTTCCAGGTGGAGTTGGTCCAATGACGATTACAATGCTTATGAAACAGACGATTCAGGCAGCAAAAGAAAGTGAGGATTAATGGTAGAGTATTTATCAGTTTCAAGTCTCACAAAATACCTTAAGTCTAAGTTTACAAAAGATCCATATTTGGAGCGTGTTTTTTTAACAGGAGAAGTTTCAGGCTTTCGTCCACGCTCCATGCATCAATATTTTAAGTTAAAAGATGAACAAACTGTAATTGCTGCAACTATTTGGGGGAAAACTTTTTCAAAGTTAAAATTTCAACTGAAAGATGGGATGAAGATTAATGTTGTTGGACGTGTAGAGTTATATGCACCATCAGGAAGCTATTCAATTATTATCGATGAAGTAATCCCTGATGGTGTTGGAGAACTTGCTTTAAAGTTTGAACAATTAAAGGAAAAATTATCAAAAGAAGGATTATTTGATGCTAGGTTCAAGCAAGCCCTTCCGAGATTTTCTAAGAAAATTGGCGTTATTACAAGCTCTTCAGGTGCAGTTATTCGAGATATTATCACAACTGTAAATCGACGCTTTCCCTTGACTGAGATTTTACTTTTCCCAACGAAGGTTCAAGGTAAAGGAGCGGCTGAAGAGATTGCTCAAAATATAAAGCGAGCAAATGAGCGTGAAGATTTAGATTTATTAATTATTGGTCGAGGTGGCGGATCAGTTGAGGATCTTTGGTGTTTTAATGAAGAGATTGTTGTTCGTGCGATTTTTGAATCAAAACTAGCAATTATTTCATCGGTTGGTCATGAAACAGATGTAACTTTATCTGACTTTGCTTCTGATCAGCGTGCTGCTACACCAACAGCAGCTGCAGAACTTGCCACTATTAATGCAAAAGTTGATTTACTTTCTTTGTTAAAAAAGTACGACATTCGCTTAGAAAGTCAGCTCTCAAATCTTATTCGGCAGAAGGAGATTTATTTAAATAAGCTTTCTCAGTCTGTTATTTTTAGACAACCTGAGCGCTTATATGATGGATATCAGCGAAAGATTGATGAGTTAGGTCGTCATTTATCATATCTAATGGAAAAAAATTTAACTGAAAAAAAGCGTGACTTTCAGATTTATTCTCAAGGATTGGAAATAAATTTTAAAAAATTAATCCTTTTGAAAAAAAATCGCTTTGAACTGGCAAGTCAATCTTTACAGCTTTTAGATGTGAGTAAAATAAAATCACGTGGTTTTAGTATTGTTAGAAAAGATGGGAAAATTTTAAAATCAATAACTGAGGTTAAATCTGGAGAAGAAATATCTTTAGAACTCATGGATGGTGAGCTTAAGGCATTAATAAAATAAGGAGAAATAAAATGGCAACAAAAAAAGTAGACGTAAAATTTGAAGAAGATTTAAAAAGTTTGGAAGAGATTGTTCAAAAGCTTGAAAATGGAGATGTTGCACTTGAGGAAGCAATCTCTGAATTTCAGAAAGGGATTCAAATTTCAGAAAAATTAAGAACAACTCTTCAAGAAGCTGAAAAAGTTTTGGTTAAAGCCGTTGGAAAAGATGAGGCAGAAGAAGTTTTTTTAAGTGAGTAAGATTTTAAAACTCTATTTTTGGAGTTTTTTTAAATAAATTGAATAAGGAAGTTAAGGAGAGTATGATATAATAAGGGAATGCAAGTTAATTTTCTGGAGGAAACTTTAAAAGAATTTTATAAAAATAATAAGATTCCTAAAAATTTATCTGAGGGTATTTTATATTCACTTTTGTTAGCTGGCAAGAGAATTCGTCCCCTCCTTTTTTTAGAAATTATAAGAGCTTTTGGTCATGATTTAACTCATTCTCATTATAAAGTTGCTGCAGCTGTTGAGATGATTCATACAGGTTCTTTGATTCACGATGATTTGCCTGCAATGGATGATGATGATTACCGACGTGGTTCTTTGAGTAATCATAAAAAATTTAATGAAGCAAGTGCAATTTTAGCTGGAGATGCTTTATTTTTTGATCCTTATTATCTTTTAACTCAGACAGATTTTTCTGATAGTCAAAAGCTTAGTCTTATCTTAGAACTTTCAAAAGCTTCAGGTTCACTTGGGATGGTCGCAGGACAGGTTATAGATATGGATTCAGAAAAAAAGAAGATTGATCTTATCACGCTAAAAAAACTTCATGCTCTAAAAACGGGTGCTTTATTAACATTTCCTTTTGTTGCTGCAGCTATTTTATTGGAGAAAAATGTTGAGGATTTTAGAGAAGTCGGTGAGCAGCTAGGCTTAGCTTTCCAAGTTCGTGATGATATTTTAGATATAACAGCAGATTTTTCAGAGTTGGGTAAGACGCCTGGAAAAGATGATAAGGCTGAAAAGTCAACTTATGTTAGTTTACTTGGTCTTGAATGCTCTAAGGAAATTTTAGCAGAAAGTTTATCTGAAATAAAAAGAAAAATATTAAGTTGGGAAGATTTCAAATCTGAGGAAATCTTAAAAATAATAGAAGGTCTGAGTCTATGAAAGAAAGAGTAGATGTCTTAGCTTATAATCAAGGGCTTTTTGAAAGTCGAGAGCAGGCAAAGCGTGGTGTGATGGCAGGACTTGTCGTAGATATGAAATCAGGTGAAAGGTTTGATAAGGCAGGGACCAAGATTGAAGACACAGTAGAGTTGAGACTAAAGGGTGAAAAATTAAAATATGTTAGTCGAGGTGGCTTGAAACTAGAAAAGGCGATTCGTCAGTTTGAAATTTCAATTAAGGATAAGGTCTGCTTGGATATCGGTTCTTCAACAGGTGGATTTACAGATGTCATGCTTCAGGAAGGAGCAAAAAAAGTATATGCTTTAGATGTGGGAACCAATCAACTGGCCTGGAAAATTAGACAAGATATGAGAGTTATAGTGATGGAGCAGTTTAACTTTCGAAAGGCTTTATTATCTGACTTTTCAGAAGGTCAGCCAGAATTTACAAGTATTGATGTCAGTTTTATTTCGTTAGGTTTAATTCTTCCTGTTCTTTTTAATATTTTAAAAGATTCAGGAGAAGTTCTTGCACTGATAAAGCCACAATTTGAAGCAGGTCGTGAACAGGTAGGAAAAAATGGGATTATTAAGGATCCTAAAGTACATCTTTCAGTGATAAAGAAAGTGATGATGATGTCAGAAGAGATAGGTTTTTCTATCTTAGATTTGACTTTTTCACCGATAAAAGGTGGAGCTGGAAATGTTGAATTTCTTATCTATTTAAAGAAAGAAAAAGGGCTTAACAATCCTTCAATTGATATTGAAAGTATTTTAGCCCAAGAAAAAAAGGAGCTGGAATGAAAAAATCAGAACGTTTATCATTACTCAAAAGTTTGATTGAAAATGCAGAGATTAAGCGTCAGGATGATCTTGTAGAACTTTTTAAAGATCGTGGATTTGAGGTTACACAGGCTACAATTTCAAGAGATATTAAGGAGTTAGGTTTTACAAAGGTGATAACAGAAAATGGTAACCATCGTTATATCCTTTCAGATAAAAAAAGTAGTCAATCACTTCTAGTGTCAAAAAAATATATAAAATCAATTGCTCGTCAAGGAAATTTTTTATCCTTAAACGTTTTACCTGGAACTTCAATGCATGTAAAAAATGATTTGTCTGTACGTTTTAAGGTTTGGATATTTTCTATCATGACAGATGATAATAGTATTCTTATAATTACAAGATCTGAAGATGATGCAATTAAGTTTTATAATGAATTAAAAGGAGTCAATAACCCTCATGCTTAAAGAGCTTTCTGTTAAAAATTTTGCAATTATAGATGAAATTTCTCTAAGTTTTAATCAAGGAATGACCATTCTCACTGGTGAGACAGGAGCAGGAAAATCAATTATTATTGAAGCGATGAATATCCTTTTAGGAGAGAGAGCTTCAAGTAGTTTTGTGCGTCATCGTGAAGAAAAGGCTGAAATAGAGGCTTTATTTTTGTTAAATAAAAGTAACAGTAAGTTGAATGAAAAGTTAGAAGAATTGGGAATTCCTGTAGAGCCTGAACTGATTATGAAACGGGAAATTTTTGCTGAAGGAGGCTCACGCTGTCGGATTAATGGTCAATTAGTCAATCTGACAAGTTTACGTGCAATTTCTTCGTTTTTGATAGATATTCATGGTCAACATGATAATCAAGAGTTGATGAATTCCAGCCATCATCTTGAGATGCTAGATGAGTTTGGAGATGAGCACTTTCAAAAAGTTAAAAAAAATTATCAGCTTCTTTTTTCAGATTTTAGAAAAATTCGTGAAGAGTTAACAAAAAAGAAAGAAAATGCTAAGAATGTTGCAGATAAGATAGACAGATTAGAAGAACAGATTGAAGAGATTGAAAAAGCAGATATTGATTTAGAAAAAGATGGAAATCTATTTGTAAAGCGAGACAAGTTAACAAATGTTAAAGAAATTGCAGAGTCACTTAATATTGCTTATCAGTTACTTGATGATGAGGAAAGCTCAGCATTAAGCTTAGTGAAGACTGCGATGTTGAAACTAGAGCAAGTCTCAGAATTTGATAAATCTTATCAAAAATTGGAAGAAAAAATATCAGAAGCCTATTATTTGCTTGAGGAAGTTTCTACTCAATTGGACGGAAACTTATCTGATTTAGAATTTCGTCCAGAAGAGCTTTTAGAAATAGAAGAGCGTATTTATCTACTGACTAGTTTGAAGAGAAAGTATGGTCCAGAGATTTCAGATATTCTTAACTTTTTAGAGCAGGGACAACTAGAGCTCTTCGATTTACAGGAAAATGATACAAATATTGAAGAGCTAGAAGTACAAATGAAAAAGAAACAGGCTGAGTTGGTTGAATGTGCCAGTCAGTTAAATGAGGCAAGGCATGAGTTAGCTCTTGATTTAGAAAAAGATATTCAAAATGAATTGAAGGAACTTTATATGGAAAAAGCAAACTTTAAAGTTCAGTTTGAATCCTCAAAGTTTTCTTTTAGAGGAAATGAATCGGTTGAGTTTTATATCCAGACAAATCCTGGTGAGTTATTTAAACCTTTAGCAAAAACAGCTTCAGGAGGAGAACTTTCAAGATTGATGCTTGCGATAAAGTCGAGTTTTGCACGTCATGAAAATAAAACCTCAATTGTATTTGATGAGGTGGACACAGGCGTTTCAGGTCGTGTTGCTCAAGCAATTGCACAGAAAATTTATAAGATTGCAAAGTCAGGTCAGGTACTTGCAATTAGTCACCTTCCTCAGGTAGTTGCAATTGCTGATGAGCAATTTTATATTGAAAAATCATCAGATGAAAAGGTGACAAAATCAACAGCTCGAAAGTTAAAGGGAAATGAGCGTGTCGAAGAAGTAGCTAAAATGCTAGCAGGAGATAATATGACCGCAGAGGCGTTAGCACAAGCTAAGAAACTTTTAATTCAAGAAAGGTAAGAGTAAAAAATGTTTAAAGCCTATATAAAATTTTGGAAGCAGTCTTTTAAAATAGAAGGCAAAAGTACACGTGCAGATTACTGGTGGGTTTTTTTGTTGCATTTAATTATAAAGATTATTTTCTTTCTCATAAATGTATTTTTAGTGTGCTTAGAGTTCTTCCGTCAGTCAACAGGTGAACTTATAAGTATGACGACAACAGAAATCGAGGAACTTGCCTTATTCATTAGTCAACATCCAAGTCAGGCAATGATGATTAGTAATATTATCTTGGCTATTTTTAATTTATTAATTTTAATTCCTACAACAACATTGACAGGACGAAGATTAAAGGATGCAGGTTACCCATTATCATTGGCTTATCCTCTTCCAGCAATCTTTCTTGTCAATATTGTTCTTCAATTTTTAAACTTTTCAAGCTTAATTCTTCTTTCAAATATTTGTCAGATTTACTACTTAATCATACTTATTTTTTGTATAAGAGAAAAAGTAGGAGCTAAAGAGGTCTAATGAAAAAAATTATTTTTCTAATCATTGGATTTATCTTTTTAGGAATTGGAATATCAGGTATTATTTTACCTGTTATTCCAGGAGGTCCATTTTTCTTAGTCGCTTCTTATTGTTTCAGTAAATCCTCTAAGAGATTTGAGCTATGGTTTAAATCAACTATTTTCTATCAGAAATATGTGCTTGCATTTACTGAAAATCGTGGACTAAAATTAAAAGAAAAATAAGGATAAATATAATTGCTGATTTTTTTATTCTTCTCTCTATTTTTTTGATTAAAAATATTTATTTTAGTATTATTTTTATTATTCTTTGTCTCTTTAAGCATTATTGGTTTATAAAGAAAATACCTACAATTTAGTTTAAAAAGTTTTAATAAACTAATTTCTAAAAAAGAAGATTAATAAAAACCTAAGAAATAAAATCTTAGGTCTTTTAGTCTCTCTTATTATTCATGAAAAAGATAAGTGTTTGTAATTCTTTGGTTAAGTCGATAGATTGAATGACAACATGCTCTGGAACTTTTAGATAGATGGGAGTAAAGTTTAAGATTCCTTTTATTCCAGCTTCAACGAGTAGATCAGTTACTTCTTGAGCATGGAGAGTGTCAACGGATAGTATTGCAGTTTTAATCTTCTCTTTTTTAAGATTTTTTTTAAGTTCAGAAATATCGTAAATAGGAATGTTATCCTCACTGACTGTTCCAACAAGAGGGTTAGAAGGTAAATCATAAGCTTGAACAACGTGTAAACGATTGCGTCTTTGAAATGGATAATTTAAAAGTGCACGTCCTAGATTTCCGATACCAACAAGAGCGATATGTGTGGCAGTCTTATTTTCTAAAAGATTGGCAAAAAAATCACGGAGTATAAGACTATCATAGCCATATCCACGGCGTCCAAGCTCACCAAATAAAGAAAAATCACGGCGGACAGTTGCAGAGTCAACCCCAATTTTTTCAGAAATTTCGCGTGAATTGGTACGTGTGATATTTTCTTCAACGAGTTTTTTAAACAGACGATAATATTGTGGTAAACGTTTAACAGTTGCTTTAGGTAAATCAGTGTAAATTTCCTTATCAGACATTTTATTCTCCTACTTTGTGCTAAATTTAACAAAAAAACTTTGTGTTAAGTTTAGCAAAACTTTGTGAAATTGTCAAATATAAAATATTCATGAAATAAGTTACATTTATAAATAAAAGAATAAAATACAGACTCTTAAACAATTTAAACTTATACTTGACTTGCAATTTATTAAAGATTAAGCTACAATAAACTAACCGAAAGTCAAAGCTCGGAAAAATCTTAGGATTTTTGCTTGCTTTGCTTTTTTTAGTGTAAAAGAAATGGAAATGAGAATGGAATTTAGAGAAAAATATGATGTGATTGTTGTTGGTGCTGGTCATGCTGGCTGTGAAGCAGCACTTGCTTCCTCAAGAATGGGATCAAAAACCCTACTTATTACAATTAATTTAGATATGCTGGCTTTTATGCCTTGTAATCCTTCTATTGGTGGTTCAGCTAAAGGAATTGTTGTTCGTGAAATTGATGCACTTGGTGGAGAGATGGGAAAAAACATCGATAAAACATTTATTCAAATGAAGATGTTAAATACTGGAAAAGGTCCAGCTGTTCGAGCCTTACGTGCTCAAGCAGATAAAAATCTTTACAGTCGAATGATGAAGCAAACGGTTGAAAGACAAGAAAATCTAGTCCTTCGTCAAGGAATGGTTGATGAGTTAATTATTGAAAATAAGAAAATTATAGGAGTATTAACTGAAACAGGAATTGCTTATGCTGGAAAGACAGTTGTTTTAACGACAGGGACTTCTTTAGCAGGGGAGATTATTATTGGTGAGTTAAAGTATAGTTCGGGCCCTAATAATTCACTAGCTTCTACAAAATTATCTAAAAATTTAAAAGAATTAGGCTTTGAAATTGAGAGGTTTAAAACAGGGACACCTGCAAGAATTTTATCTTCTAGTATTGACTATGAAAAAACAGAAATACAGCCAGGAGATGATAATCCTAAAATGTTTAGTTTTCTATCAGAAAAAAAAGTTTTAAATGAACAGCTACCTTGCTGGTTAACTTATACAAATGATAAAAGTCATCAGCTCATTCGTGAAAATTTAGACCGTGCTCCTTTATTTAATGGAATGGTGAGTTCTGTTGGTCCTCGTTACTGTCCATCAATCGAAACAAAAATTGTAAGATTTGCAGATAAGGAAAGACATCAGTTATTTTTAGAACCAGAAGGGTTAGAAACAGAAGAGGTTTATGTCCAAGGACTTTCGACAAGTCTTCCTGAAGATGTCCAGATTGATTTATTACGGACAATTTCTGGACTTGAAAATGCTGAGATGATGCGTCCAGGTTATGCGATTGAATATGATGTGATTCTTCCACATCAACTTCGTCCAACTTTAGAAAGTAAGAAAATTTCAGGTTTATTTACTGCTGGTCAGACAAATGGAACTTCAGGATATGAAGAAGCAGCAGGTCAAGGCTTATTTGCAGGAATAAATGCTTCTTTAAAATCTCAAGGGAAAAAAGAATTTATTTTACATCGCTCAGAGGCATATATTGGAGTGATGATTGATGATTTAGTAACAAAGGGTGTGGTAGAACCTTATCGACTATTAACCTCACGCGCAGAGTATCGGTTGATTTTGAGACATGATAATGCAGATATGCGTCTAACAGAGATTGGATATGAGATTGGATTAGTTGATGATCAACGTTGGTCAACTTTCCAAAAGAAAAAGTTGGATTATGAAGCAGAAATAAAAAGGTTATCTCAGTTAAAATTAAAGCCTTCAAAAGAAGTTAATGAATATTTAAAAGAAATGAATTTTCCTCCTTTATTAGATGCCTTGTCAGCAAAAGATTTCTTAAGACGTCCAGAGGTAAATTATGCAAAGGTTTGTCAGATAATTGGTCAAGCAGAAAAAGAGCTTTCTGAAGAAATTATTGATTTGATTGAAACTGAAATAACTTATGAGGGTTATATTGTAAAATCAAAAGCTCAGATTGAAAGAACATTGAAATTAGAAAATAAAAGAATTCCAGAAAAGTTTGACTGGGATATTTTAGACAGTATTGCAACTGAGGCGAGAGAAATGTTTAAGAAAATTCAACCTGAAACATTGGGACAGGCAAGTAGAATACCTGGAGTTAATCCATCAGATATTAGTATTTTGATGATTTATTTGGAGAGCAAGAAAAAATTTCTAGATTAAGTTTGACAAGCTCTTATAAAGTGATATAATCAAATAAACTTATATTAGTTTACAAGCGGATAAAACTAAGGAATAAAAATGTCAAATAATACAAATGAACTCTTAACTCTTTTTGCTAAATTTTTACGTAATCCCAGAGTGATTATGGCAATGCATATCAAATTTATGTCAGAAAAACTTTTAAGCCGCGGCAATCGAAATGGTGCACAAGGCTTACTTGTTGAACTTTGGAAGAAAGATGGATTAGCAAATACAGAGATTGCTGAAATGTTAGATATAAAACCTTCAAGTGTAACAGCTCAGGTTAAGCAACTTGAAGAAAGGGGCTATATTGAGCGTCGTACAGATGAAAATGATGGTCGTATTATTCGTGTATTTTTAACTAAAAAAGGTCGAAATGCTGAGACAAATTATCAAGAGCAACAAGATAAAATTTCTGAGCAAGTATTTGAAGTGTTAACAGCTGAAGAACAAGAGAAATTAAAGTTTCTTCTTGAAAAACTATTAGAGAGCCAATCTAATGATGATTCAATTTTTGAAGAGTTAAAAGTTGAAGGATTTCCAGATATTCGCCTGATTATTGATGAGATGAAAAGAGGTATGCGTGATTTAATCAAAGAAGATTATCCTCATTATGAGAAGCTCTTTGAAGAGAGAAAAAGAAAGGTCTTTAGTGATTGGGATAAAAAGTCAAAAATAAAAAATGAAAAGAATGAAATGGGCTGGGATGATTTCTAAAGCTCTAAAAAACCTGTCTGTTAAAGACAGGTTTATTTAATAAACATGGCATCACCAAAGCTGAAAAAACGGTATTTTTCATCAATTGCATGCTGATATGCGTCAAGTGTAAAGTCTACTCCAGCAAAACTTGCAACCAGCATAACTAGTGTTGATTTAGGAAGATGGAAGTTCGTATTGAAAGCATCGACAACTTTCCATTCATAGCCTGGTTTAATAAAGATGTCTGTCCAGCCAGAATCTGCTTGAATTTCACCTGAAAATTTAGTGCCAATAGTTTCGAGTGTCCGTATAGAAGTTGTCCCGCTGGCAATAATTTTATTACCAGATTTTTTAACTTCACGAAGAATTTTAGCGGCCTCTTCGCTTAATTCGTAAAACTCAGAGTGCATTTTATGATGATCAGTATCTTCAACAGAAACAGGACGGAAAGTTCCTAATCCTACATGGAGAGTCAACTCTATAATTTTAATTCCCTTATCCTGAATTGCCTGAAGTAGGTCGTCGGTATAGTGTAAGCCAGCAGTAGGAGCGGCAGAGGAACCGTTTACTTTGGCATAGACAGTTTGATAACGTTCTTGATTTTTAAGCTGTTCGTGAATATAAGGAGGAAGTGGCATTTCTCCGAGTGATTCTAAAATTTCTAGGAAAATTCCTTGATAACTAAATTGGACAATACGTCCACCATGCTCAAGTTCTTGAGTGACAGTTGCTTTAAGTCGACCGTCACCAAATGAAAGTTCTTCTCCAACTTTCATCTTACGTGCAGGTTTGGCGAGTGTTTCCCAAGAATTATTTCCCAGATCTTTGAGTAATAAAAGTTCGACATGACCATGTGTTTTTGCACGCTCACCATGAAGACGAGCAGGTAGGACACGAGTATTGTTTAAAACTAAAGCATCACCAGGATTCATTTCATCAAGAATACTAGAAAAGTTCCGATCCTCCATTGTTTTTTTATTTTTATCTAAGACTAATAGGCGTGAACTGTCACGTTGTAGTAAAGGGGTTTGAGCAATAAGCTCTTCAGGTAAGTTAAAATCAAAATCATTAATATTCATGAAGCTATTTTATCAAAAAAATGAGAAGTCTGTGACTTTTTGTTTTTGAGATGATATAATTAAGAAAATAAAATGAATTATGGAAGGTGAATGATGACACTGTCTTCTTTTATTATAGTTGTCCCTGTTTTGATGTTTATTTTATCTAGCTTAAGTTTATTAATTAATGTAAAGTATCAAAGTGATCAAAGAAAAATTGACTCTTTACGATCACAACGTCAAAATATTCGTGACTATGCAACAGATTTAATTACAGCTTCTAGAAATTATGTGAATACGCAGGTTCAGTATCTGGAAGATCGTTTAAAAATTCAAAAAGATATTGAAAAAGGTCATTCTATTGATGCAAGTCGCTCAGTCTTTGTTTATGGATTAAAAGATGAAGTCATTAAAAAAGCAAGTCTTCTACAAGTAATTATTGAAACACATGCGATTGCTATTTCAAATGTTGAATTCCCAGTGGTTCAGGCTAAGATTATAGAATCAACAGAACGTATTCAGTATATGACTCATAAAGCAGGACATATTAAGATTTCTAATTTAGGCTATGAAGATATTGAGGAGTTAAAAAAGTTAACAAATGAAGAGATAAGGAATTTAATTCTTCTCTTTTCAAAAACACAAGATTTTTTAACAATGCAGATTAGAGATACAAGTTTTTATAATGATATGGTTCGTAAATTTACGAAAGAATCAAAGAAAATTTTGATTGATCCTTTATTTTCAGACTTTATTGACGATAAAAATAAGAAAGATTCTGATGATGTAAGCTATAAATAACTTGAGAGGAAAATAAATGAATGATGTTGCTTTGATAACAGGAGCAAGTAGCGGAATTGGTGCTGAGTTTGCTAGAATTCATGCTTCTAAAAAAAGAGATTTGGTTCTTGTAGCAAGACGTGAATCTAGACTTAATGATTTAAAAGAAGAACTGATTCAAAAAAATAATATTGAAGTAAAGGTTATCATTAAGGATCTGACTGAAAGAAATGCTGCTCAGGATATTTATGATGAGCTAAAAAAAGAGAAAATCAAGATTACTTATCTTATTAATAATGCAGGTTTTGGTGGGCAGGGATATTTTCATGAACGAACAGAGGATTTAAAGATGATTCAACTAAATATTTTAGCTCTAACTCATCTGACTCGCTTATTTCTTCCTGAGTTACTAGATGAGAAAAGAGGTGGGATACTTAATGTTTCTTCAATTGCATCCTTAATGGCAGGACCTCTTCAGGCAGTTTACTATGCAAGTAAGTCATATGTTCGCTCCTTTTCAAATGCTTTAGCTATAGAGCTTGAAGAAACAAATGTAAGAGTGACTTGTCTCTTACCTGGAATGACTGAAACAGAGTTTGCTGAACGCTCTGAAATGGATAAGACAAAAGTTTTTGATCATTGTGTGTCTGCTCATCAAGTGGCAAAAATAGGTTATTCAGCAATGGAGAAGGGGAAATTAGAAGTTTTTGCGGGTCTTCCTTTGAGCCAAAAAATCTTATTTAAATGCCTCCCTTTTATCCCTAAAAAAGTCCTACTAAGACAGGTAAAAAGACTTCAAAAAGTAAGTAAAAAATCCCAAACTACAAAGTAGACTGGGATTATTTTTTTAGTTTTTAACTGCAGAGGCGATGTTAGGGTCTGAAAAAGCTTGATCTAAAATATCTTGAAGTTGTCTTGCTGAGGCTTGCATATTTTGAAGCTCAGAATCATTGAGTGGAATTTTGATATTACGCACAACACCATTTGCCCCTACGATAGCAGGCTGTCCGATAAAGAGATTTTCAACTCCGTCATATTGTCCACTTTGAAAGACAGATAAAGGAAGAACTGCATTTTCATCATCAAGAATCGCCTGAGTAATGCGTGCTAATGCAACAGCTATTCCATAAAAAGTAGCTCCTTTTTTCTCAATGATTGAATAGGCAGCATCACGTACAGAAAGGAAAATGTCAACGAGTCCTTGATCATCAATGTCACGGTTGTCTTGCAGCCACTGATGAAGTTTAACACCAGCAACATTAGCATGTGACCAAACAGCAAACTCTGAATCTCCATGCTCTCCCATGATATAAGCATGAACAGAACGAGTGTCAATACCGATACGCTCAGCTAAAGCATGACGGAAACGTGCAGAATCAAGTGAAGTACCTGAACCAATCACGCGCTCTTTAGGAAAGCCAGAAAATTTCCAAGTCGCGTAAGTTAAGATATCTACAGGATTTGCTGCAACGAGAAAGATGCCATTAAAACCAGAAGCAACAACTTGAGAAACAATCTCTTTATTAATTTTTAGGTTTTTTCCAACTAAGTCAAGTCGAGTTTCGCCTGGCTTTTGTGGTAAACCAGCAGTGATTACAACTAAGTCAGCATCGGAACAGTCTTTATAATCTGCAGCATAGATTTTTTTAGGAGGGGTAAAAGCTAGAGCATGACTTAAATCCTCAGCATCGCCTTCAGCTTTAGCTCGTAGCTGTGGAATTTCAATAATTCCGAGTTCTTGAGCAATCCCCTGAGTAACTAAAGTAAAAGCATAAGATGAGCCTACTGCTCCATCTCCGACAAGAATAACTTTTTTACGTTGATTTTTATTTGACATAATATCTTCCTTTCTGAAATATACTTTCATTGTATCATTTTCACTTTCAGAAAGTTACTTTTTTATCTTGCAAATTTTAATTCTTTCAACATCAGGAGTGACACGTATTGTCTTCTCACGATTATAAGTCACAAAACCTGGAGCTGTCCCTGTAGGTTTGTGTAACTTCTTTGCCTCAAGTACATCTACCTGAACCAGGTGAGAATCACGTTGCTTACTAAAATAAGCTGCTAGCTCACCGGCAAAAGTAATGTCATCATCTGTTGGATTTGGATTTCCAGTCAATAAAACATGAGCACTGGGAAGGTCTTTAACATGAAACCAAAGGTCTCCTTTTTTGCTAAGTTTAAAACTAACCTGTTCATTTTGTAAATTATTTTTCCCTACTAAGATGATGCTACCATCGGGCCCTTGGTATTTTTCAGGTGGGAGTTGCTGATGTTTTTTATTTCGATACTTTTTCTTGATATATCCTGTTAGGATTAACTCTTCACGGATTTCTGAAATTTCTGAAAGACTGGCATGTGAGAGTTCAACTTCTACAGACTCTAAGTAAAGGATTGTTTGCTTAGTTTTTTCAACCTCCTCAGTTAAGAATTTAACGGCTTGTTTTAGTTTTTGATAACGATGAAAGTAACGCTGAGCATTTTGTGAAGGTGAAAGTGCAATATCAAGTGCAATGTCAATCTCTTCATTTGTGTAATAGTTAAGTAAACGAACTGACTCTTTATTATTAGGAACTTCATGAAGAAAAGTAGTAAGTAACTCTCCTTTTTGTCTGAATTCCTCAGCATTTTCTGTAGCAATTAATTCTTTTTCTTGCTTTTTTAATTTTTGCTTACTTTTCTTAAGTTCATTACTTACACGACGGATGATATCAGAGGCTACTTGCTTGACACGATCACGCTCAGCCTTGTCTTGATAATAGTCATCTAATAAAACTGAAAGATTTTCAAAAGATTTATAATCCTCTGAAAGAGCTAAACAAGAAAATGAATCATCGGAGTAAAGACTTGCAATAGGATGATGAATCTCTTTTACAAATTCATCGACAGTTAAACTTGAGAGATGCTGATAACTTTGTTTTGAAAGTCCCTGGAATTTTTGATTTAGTTGTAAATGTTCAAAAATTTGACTTTTAGACAAGGAAAATGGATTCTTAAAAGCTGAAGTAGGGGGAGAAATATAAGTTGATCCAGGTAAAATTGTTCGGTATTGATTTTGAGAAAAGCCAACATGCTTGACAGATTCAAGAATTTTTTTAGAATTTTTATCGATGAGGATAATATTGCTGTGTTTTCCCATAATTTCAATGACTAAGGCAACTTTTATCTTATCTCCAATCTCATCTTTGCTAGAAATATGAAGTAAAACTTGTCGGTCATTTTCAATCTGCTCTACTTTTTCAATAATAGCTCCTAAAAGATACTTCCTAAAAATCATAACTAAGCTAGAAGCATTTTTAGGATTACTAAATGTACTATTTGTAAGTTGGATTCGTCCAAACTGTGGGTGAGCAGAAAGAAGAAGTTTATGTGACTTTCCCTGACTGCGAAGATTAAAAACTAACTCTAAATCAAAAGGCTGAGTAATTTTTTGAATACGAGCACCAGTTAATGAATCTGAAAGTTCAGTAATCATATGGTGTAAAAATAAACCATCAAAAGACATATCCTTATTATATCATCAAAGTAAGAGTTTAAGTTTAATTTATGTTAAAAAATAGACTTAAGTCTTTTTTAAGTCAGTCAACATAATATAGTGAGTAGAAATGGAGGATGCTTATGGATTTCATAAGACGTGCTTGGCTTTTTACAAAAGCGAAGTTATCAAGAACAGTTTTACTTATTGTTGCTTTTACCGCAATTTTAGTCTTTGTATTATCAGGACTTATTATTAATAGTGCAGCAAATAAATCAATAGAAAATGCAAAACTAGCAGCAGGAGCGACAGTGTCACTATCAGTAGATATGCAGACTATCATTGAGAAGTCTCAAGACTCGGCTGAGAATTCAACGGATGAAGAAAGTACTGAACCCCAGAGGTTTGAAATTGATATGCCAACAATTTCAAAAGAAGTTGCAGAGGAAATTTCAGAACTCTCAAATGTAAAATCTTATAGCTTAAGTTACTCAGCTTCAGCAGATGCTTCAGAGAATATTGAGAAAGTTTCTCAAACAGCTGAGTCTAGCTCATCTGAACAAGGGATGCAAATGCCTGAAGGTCAAGGAGGACCACAGGGAGAATCTCAAGGAGATTTTAGCATTCAAGGAACAAATGATCTCTTATCTAACTCAAGCTTTACCTCAAGTTATGAAATTATAGAAGGACGTGCGATTGAGTCTGAGGATGAGGGAACAAATAATGTTGTCATTGAATCCACACTTGCCAGTCAAAATGAATTAGAGCTAGGGTCAACTTTTACTCTTGTTGATAGTAACGAAAAAACTTATAAAATGACAGTTGTAGGAATATTTACAACCTCTGAAACAAGTACAGAACAATCTATTGCTTATATGAATACACTCTATACGGCTTTATCTCTTGCAAATAGTATGAAGGCTACAAAAGACCAGATTTCAACTGCTAACTATTCAATGACCGATCCAGCAAAATCAGAAACTTTTGTAGAAAAAGCAAATAAATTGATTGATGATGATAGTTTTAAAGTTTCAGCAGATACTGCAGCTTATGAAAATGTAAGTTCATCGTTGACAAATGTTGGATCATTTGCTAAAAATATTGTGATTCTTGTTGCAGTTGCGGGTGCAATTATTCTTGCCTTAATCGTTATGCTGATGGTTAGAGAACGTCGCTTTGAGATTGGAGTTTTGATGAGCTTAGGTGAGTCTAAACTAAAAATTGTTGGTCAGTTTTTTGTAGAGCTTTTTATGGTAATGCTTGTATCTGTAGCTATTGCAACAACTTTCGGAGGCTTTGTAGGAAATATAATTGGTCAACAGCTCCTTAATCAAGAAACAACAGTAGCTCAATCAAATAATATGCCCGAGCAAGGAGGACAAGCTCCTTCAGAAAATAATAATCAAGCAGGATCTGGAGGAATGGGACAAGGTGGAGGAATGATGCGTGGGGCAGGACGTGCGATGGGATTTGGTCAAACTAACGCTGAAGCTGAAGCCTTAAAAGAATTAGATATTAAAACATCATTTTCAGAGATTATCCTCCTTCTTGTGATTGCAACGCTGATTACACTTCTTGCAGTTGGACTTGCCTCGATTGGTATTCTAAGATTAAATCCTAAGCAAGTTCTGA
>JBKECB010000039.1:0-6746 GCA_047974165.1 Lactovum sp. | reverse complement strand
TTTGCTTTTTAGAAAAATCGATATTTTTAGTTGTTTGTCTCATTTTATAAGCATCGGTGTATAAAGATTCAACATTTTTATAGAGTCCAAAAATAATACCAAGAACTATAAGAACTAGAACGAGAGAACTGATTAAAAAATACTTTAAAAATTTACTCTTTTTTTTCTTTTTCTTTTTCCTTTTTTTCTTCTTGCTTGTTGCCATCTTTTTTAAAATATATTTATTTTGTTCGTTATCTTCCATAGTATTATCCATTTCACAAATTTACTAACTATAGTATAGCATAATGTATAAAAAAAGTAAGTGAGAAACAAACAAAAAGAACGAAAAATGTGAAATGACTAAAAAAATATCCTTCTCTATTTTTAGGATATTATTGCTAAAATTAAGTTGTGTCAATGAATTTAATTCTATTGTGAAAGAATCAATTTGTGAAATATAAAAATATAGAAAAATTATTTTTCTACATTTTTATAAATTTTTAGTCCCCATTTATGACTGCCACGTTTGAGTTTTTCAAGAGCCTCTTCATAGTTAAACCAAAAAATTCCGTTAAAATCCTCTAGAGGTTGATGGTTAAGTTGGACTTGATCTAGGCTATAAATATAAGCAGGATTATAAAAGTGCTGCTTGCGATTTGAACTATAGAAGTATTCGTCAGCTTGGCCGAGATAGTTTCCTATTTGACAATCGGCACCAATTTCTTCTAAAAGTTCACGCTTTAGGGCAGTACTGTGATTCTCTCCTTGTTCGATTTCCCCTCCTGGAAGAAAAAAGGCTCCGTTAGGTGCTTGAACAAGACAAAAAAGATTTTCTTTTTCTACGATTGCATAAACACCGTATCTTGTTTGATAGTCTTGATTTTCTAATTTTTCTCCAAAGATAGGAATTGTCATAACTTACCTCAAAATTCATAATTTCTTTATTTTATTAAATAATTTTATCACAAAAGTTAAGAATAATGGTAAAATAAAAGGAATGAAAAATTTTAATTTTAGTAAGGTTATAATTATTGTCCTATTGATTAGTATTGCAAGTCTTTCGTCAATCACAATTAGCTCAAAAAATTACCGTAAGTCAAAAGAGCCTAATACATTAATCAAAGTGATCAACGATGTTACAGGTTCAGCTGATAATTTTTTGGCTATTCCGGGTAATTTTCTGCAGTCAAAGTTAAAGGACTTCTCAAATGTTTTAAATACATACAGTCAAAATGAAAGTATGAAAAAGAAAATGTCTGAGATGACAATGCAAGATCAGCGTTTGGATGCGTTGGAGCAGGAAAATAAGGAGTTGAAGGAAGCTTTAGAGATGCAGTCAACTCTTGCTAATTATCAGCTTCAAAATGTATCTATTATTAGCAGAAATCCATCCAGTTGGAATGATTTGATTGTGATAGATAAGGGAGAAAAGTCTGGATTGGCATCTAAAATGCTTGTTTTATCAGAGGGAGGAGTTGTAGGCTTTATCAGTCAGGTCAATGCGAATACAAGTAAGGTAGAACTTTTTTCAGAGTCAGATAATCTGGTTAATAAAATCCCAGTTAAAATTTCAGAAAATTATTGTCTTCTAACAGATTTTGATGAAAAAAGAGGCGAATTTATTGTGACAAATCTTTACAGTATTGAAGATATTGAAGTAGGTGATAAGGTTGTGACCTCGGGACTTGATGGAAAGACACCGAGTGATTTATTATTTGGTGAAATTAGTGAGATACAAAAGTCAAGTAGTATTTCAAGTACAAAGATTTATGTCAAACCAGCAAGTAATTTTAATGACCTGCATTTTGCAACGGTTATTTTACCTGAATAAAAAGATTATCATTGTCGGAGGGAAAATGAACCGTAGAGTTTTTCAATTTTTAAGTCCAGTTATTTTATTTTGTTTAATGCTCATTGATGGCCAAGTGAGTACCTTTTTTGCTGAAATTTTCCATTATAAATTATTGCCAATTTCCCACTTATTACTTATTTTTCTGATTTATTCAGTGAGGAAGCATTCGCTTAATTATTTACTTATTTTAGGTCTAGGCTTAGGTATTGTTTATGACAGTTATTATATTGGAGTGATTGGTATTGTTGCAGCAATTTTACCATTAATCTTCTTATTTGTTCATGAAATTCAAGAGACTGTTTTTACAAATTGGTGGACAAAGTTATTTACAGTAATCATTATTATTTTCCTTTTTGAGATAGCCGTATATGCTCTGCAATATGCCTTTCATCTTATTTCAGTAAATCCTTTGATTTTTATCGCTCAACAGCTGTCTGTCACGCTTGTTTTAAATATTACTTTAATGTTAATTTTAGAAAAAATACTGAGAGAAATTTATAAAAATAAAAACTGAAAATCATAAGGCTTTGACTTTATAGAAATATTTGTTAAAATATTATAGAATTATAAAAGCATATAAATAAAAAATATGTTATAATCTATGAGTAATTTCTCAACTTACAAAAGGAGAATAATTAATATAAATATGAATTTTAAAAAGAAATTAGTATCTGGTATGATGTTATCTATGATCGTTTTATCAGCAGCTTCACCTTCAATGCAGGTAAAAGCTGATTCCACAGAAGATCAAATTGCTAACCAAAACCAAATCATCGAAGAGGCACAGTCAAGTGCAGCAACAGCGAAAGCCGCAGCAGATGACTTACAAAAGAAAGTCGATGAAGCGAATGCTCGTATTGATAAGTTAACTTCTGAGTCTGAAAAAATGAGCAAGCAAATCACACAGTTGAATGAAGATATTAGATTGCGTGATGAAAGCTTAAAATCTCAAGCACGTAGTGCACAGACTGATGGAGGGGCAACAAGCTACATCAATGCAGTATTAAATGCAAGCTCATTGACAGATGTGGTCCAAAAAGTGACTGCAATGTCACAAGTTGTTTCGGCAAATAATGCTATGATGAAACAGCAGCAAGAAGATGAAAAGTCTATTCAAAAGAAGCTTGAGGAAAACCAAAAAGCTTATGAAGAAGTGTCAGAGTTACAAAGACAGCTTGCGGTACAGTCTGTTCAGTTAGAAGCTGCGCAGCTTTCATATCAAGCAACGATTGCAACAGCAGAAGGTGAAAAAAGTGCTTTAATTGCTCAAAAAGAAGAAGCACAGGCTCGAGCAGCAGAAATTGCAGCAGCTCAAGAAGCAGCTAAAAACTCAACCATTCAAAATAATAATAACAGCTCAAATAGCAATTCAAACTCAGGAAATTCAAACTCAAACTCAAACTCAGGAAACTCAAATTCAGGAAGTTCGAATTCTGGTAGTTCTTCGTCAGGAGGAGGGTCATCAATCTCTGTTCCTGAAGGAAGTTTAAGTAATCCTTTTCCATGGGGACAGTGTACTTGGGGTGTTTACCAAATCTTAGGTGGAAATATGCCAATCTATAGAGGAAATGCTGCAGACTGGGCTGTTTATTCAAATACCTCAGGCCCAACACCAGGGGCAATTGCTGTATTTGGACCAGGTGTTCAAGGTGCAGGTGGCGTTGGTCACGTTGCCGTTGTCTCCAGTGTGAATTCAAATGGAACATTTAATATCCAAGAGACAAACTATAATGGAAATCCTAATATTACAACACGTTCTAACTTATCAACGTCAGGTGTGAGTTTCATTATCCCTTAAAGATTAGAAAGTACAGCTATCTGTACTTTTTTTGTGAGAATAAAAAAGAAAGTAAACTTATGTAAATTTACTGTTTTTTGTTTAAAAAGATGAAACGTGGTATAATAGAAGATAACTGAAATTTTAAGATACAAGGAAAAAATTAATGGCAAATATTATTCAAAAAATTATTGAAAATGATAAAAAGGAATTGCGTAAGCTTCATAAGATGGCACATATGGTGGAGTCTTACGCTGATGAGATTGGAAAACTTACAGATACAGAGCTACAAGCAAAAACAATTGAATTCCGTGAGCGTATTGCAAAGGGTGAGACACTTGATGATTTATTATATGAAGCTTTTGCAGTCTGTCGCGAAGCAGCCAAGCGTGTTTTGGGACTTTTTCCTTTCCACGTTCAGATTATGGGGGGGATTGTCCTTCATAATGGTGACGTTCCAGAAATGCGTACCGGAGAAGGTAAGACACTGACTGCGACAATGCCAGTTTATCTAAATGCTTTATCAGGTGATGGTGTTCACGTTGTCACAGTTAATGAATACCTGTCTGCTCGTGATGCGGAAGAAATGGGTGAGCTTTATAACTGGCTTGGTCTGTCTATTGGGATTAATCTAAATGATAAAAGTCCAGATGAAAAACGTCAGGCTTATAACTGTGATATTACTTACTCAACCTCAGCCGAGTTAGGCTTTGATTACCTTCGTGACAATATGGTTGTTCGTAAGGAAGATTTGACACAGCGTCCTTTAAATTACGCCTTAGTTGATGAGGTAGATTCAGTTCTGGTTGATGAGGCACGTACACCGTTGATTATTTCAGGACAGGCATCTGGAAATTCAGAGCTTTATGCATATGCTGATAAGTTTGCAAAAACTTTGCATGGACATGAGGAGTATGAAGAAGGCGATGATTATAAGATTGATATTCAGTCTAAAACAATTTCTTTGACAGAAGAAGGTATTGACAAGGCTGAACGCTACTTTAGTGTTGATAATCTTTATGATTTAGAAAATGCAGCTTTGACTCACTTTATAGATAATGCTATTCGAGCAAACTTTATTTACTTTAATGACATTGACTATATGGTTGATGAAAATAAAGAGGTTTTAATCATTGATCAATTTACCGGTCGTACAATGGCTGGACGTCGTTTTTCTGATGGTCTTCACCAGGCGCTTGAAGCAAAGATGGATGTGCCTGTTCAGGATGAGTCAAAAACAGGAGCTTCAATTACCATGCAAAACTATTTTCGTATGTATAAAAAGCTCTCAGGAATGACAGGAACAGGTAAGACTGAGGCTGAAGAATTCCGTGAAATTTATAATATCCAGATTATTCCTATCCCAACGAATAATCCAATTCAACGTTTGGATGGTGAAGATTTACTTTATCCAACTTTAGAGTCGAAGTTTAAAGCTGTAATTGAAGATATTATAATTCGTCACTCTAAGGGTCAGCCTATTTTGATTGGTACGGTTGCAGTTGAAACTTCGGAGCTGATTTCTCAAAAGCTTCGTGAGGCAAGAATTCCACATGAGGTCTTGAACGCGAAAAACCATGCTCAAGAAGCTCAAATTATTATGAATGCAGGTCAACAAGGAGCAGTAACAATTGCGACAAATATGGCCGGACGTGGAACTGATATTAAGCTTGGTCCTGGTGTCAAGGAGCATCCAGAGAGAGAGTATCGTGGGCTTTCAGTTATTGGAACAGAACGACATGAGTCTCGTCGTATTGATAACCAGCTTCGTGGTCGAGCTGGACGGCAAGGAGACCCCGGAACATCTCAATTTTATTTGTCTTTAGAAGACGAGTTGATGCGTCGTTTTGGTTCTGAGCGTGTTATTGCAACTCTCGAGCGCTTCCGTATTTCAGGTGAGGATGCAGTAATTAAAGCAGGGGTTATTACAAAGCAGATTGAGGGGGCTCAAAAGCGCGTTGAAGGAAACAACTATGATTCACGTAAACAAACTCTTCAATATGATGATGTGATTCGTGAGCAGCGTACAGTTATTTATGCGCAGCGTCAGTCAGTTATTTTTTCAGAACGTGACATGACACCTGAGTTGATGGGGATGTTTAAGCGAGCAGTGGACCGTTTGGTTGACAGTCATGTGATAGCGGCAGGTGGAAAGCTTAAGGAGGATTCTTACAAGGACATATACATTACTCTGGAAGCCTCATTCTTTAGAGATGATACGATAACGGAGCGTCAGATTAGTAAACTGTCGGCAAAGAAATTAAAATCATTTATTTTTAAAGAAATTAAAAAAACATATGCGATGCAAATGGAAAAACTTGACTTTGATCGTCAGTTAGAATTTCAAAGGGCAGTTATTTTACGTGTTGTAGATAATAAATGGGCAGATCATATTGACCAATTAGACCAGATGCGTCAGGCTGTTGGTCTACGTGGTTATGCTCAAAATACACCTATCGTTGAATATCAAGAAGAAGCTTTCAAGTTATTTAATGCGATGATTGGGGCAATTGAGTTTGAAATTACCCGTTTGATGATGAAAGCAAAAATCCATGCTCAGGCAAGAACAAATCAGGCAACTCCACAGCAACAGCAAGCACAAATGCAGAGAATGTCTCTTGAACAACAAACGCAAAGAGCAAAGGCAGCGATACAGCAAGAGATGTATGGGCAAGCTCCAGCTACGATGGGGAATTTACAAGGACAGCAAGTTCCAGTAGGAAATTTACAAGGACAACAAATTCCAGTAGGAAGTCCGCAAGTTCCACTTGCTCAGCAGCAAATGATTTCAAATCAGCAGGGAATGCAGCAGCAACAAGCGCAGCAAAACTTGACAATTGCACAAAAAATGCAGCGTGAAATTCAACCTCAAGAATTAAAAGCGGTACATGAATCAGCACCATCAGCGATGGGTCAAGCTCCAACGAAAAAAGTAGGACGTAATGATTCTTGTCCATGTGGTTCAGGGAAGAAATTTAAAAATTGTCATGGTCGTCCAGCTGGAGTTAGATAAATAAATAGATAAAGCTAGGTGAATACCTAGCTTTTATAAAATTGGAGAAGAAATGTCATTCCAAGCAAAAGGAAAAAAAATAAATCTAGAAGAAATAAAGAATATTGGAAAATTAAATACAA
>JBKECB010000035.1:0-17881 GCA_047974165.1 Lactovum sp. | reverse complement strand
CAAAACTCACTTTCTTTGCTAATCGGTTTCCAAAGTATCGTACCATCTTTTTCAATTCCATATTTTAATTTTTCATAATCTTCTTGGCTAATACCATAAGTTCCATTTGTATATTTTAAGTCTCTATATTTAAGTCCTAATAACTCATAACTTTTAGTTTGTTTATTATAATAAACATCAGTTCGCCATGATTTTATTGACTTTAGTATTACTTTATTCTTAGAATTTTTAGGTGTTATATCCATATGACTACCAAGTTTATGGTCATAATATTTAATTTTTTTAACTTTAGGACCATTATTATGCTTAGAATACTTTGTCACAAATCCATTCTCTTTACGATAAAGCTCAAAAGGAGAGAGGGATGAAACTTTTACTTTTCCATCTGCTTGAGTTTGCTCTATTTTATCTGGATAGGTCTTGAGAATTTCAACAAGTTTTTCCCAAGTTTTAGGATCTTTTTCCTGCATCAAGAAAACTTTTTCTCCATTTTTTGTCTTCTCAAAAAGTTTTTTAGCATCTTTCCAGCCTTTAACACCTGGACGTGACTCAAAAGCATAAATATTAACTGAAGCAAATACATAATTTTCTATTTTTTCAACTTCTTTTTTATTTTTTCCACGACCTTTTGTCTCTATTTTCTTTCTTTGTCGTGTCCCATAGATTGTCTGATTTGCAATTTCACGGTTTACTTTTTTATCTACTTTATGGCTAAATTTCACAGGATTATTTTTTATTTTTTGGGGGTTTTCAACAAGATAACTCTGTCCCTTTTCATCTTTTTCAAAATGACCAATATCATTTGCCTCTTCGATTTGTTTAAAAAGTGGATAGTCAGAAATTTCCATGACTTCTTTTTTAAAATCTTTATATGAGAGAATCGGTATTTTTCCTAAAACTTCGCCTGTCTCCATATCCACACTAGTTATTAAGTTAACACGATGACTAAAGACTTTAACCAAAGGAAAACTTGCAATGATACTGGCATCAATCGCATGGTGATGATGTGTGTCTCTTGATTTTGAAAGTCCACCTGAGTTATTCCATTTTTTACGCATCTGAGAGGTCCACTTACCACGTACTACTTTTACTTTTGACGGTAAGTTATTTGATTTGAAAAAGCTTTCAAGTTCATTAAGTACAAGCTTTGAACTATAACGAGTATCATTAATATTTCGACTTATAAAGCTACGACGCACTTCAATATCATTTAGATCAACATCATTTAATAAATTATACTTCTTATTTTTAGAGTAATGCTTATTTGCTTTAATTTTTGATTTATAGTCTTCTTTATTCTGACCAAAGCCGCCACCATTATTTATCCAACCTAAAGGCGTTTGCTTTTCTTTCTCTTGGTTACATTTACTATGACAAATGACTTTATTATCTTGAGAATCATCAAAACTTACTGAAATCGGAATAATATGATCAATCTCAAAATTCTCATTCTGATTAACAAGTTTGATTGCAGGAATTTTCTCACCACAATAAGGACAAACTCCTTCTTGTTGATACCAAAATCGAACTTTCTGAGATAGTTTTTTATATTGTCTATATTTTGATTTCAAGCTCTCAAAAGAAATATCCAGTTGTTGAAGAAGTTCTAAATCAGCCTCACTTTTCTCTTTTTTTTGTTGTTTTTGAAAGTCTATATAATTATCTTTAATATCATCTTCATTATCTTCTCTAGGTAATTCGATAACCACATGTTCGATATTTTCAGAGCCTAAACTTTTTGAAATGGCATTGAACACATTAATAGACTCATAAGTCGACTTTGAAACAACTGGATTATATATTTCCTCTGTAATTAGCTTTGCTGGAATCTTAGTTAAGCCTTGATACTTTTTATTATCAACCTTTATAAGTCCACGCTTAGATAAAATCGTCATCTGTTCATCTGATGTATTTAACAGTTCAGGAATAAGAAGTTTTAATGTCTTGTATGAGAAACTATGCCAAGTTGCACGACTATCAACAAGTAAATTCTTATTTTCTCTACTAATTATTTCTTTAATTTCATCTGATATTTCAAGTTCTTCTTTATCTAGTTGCTTACGAATTTCTGCTTTTTCTGTATTTAAAGTTAGAATATCTGCTACTTTATCGAAAAATTCTGTAGGCAAATCATTTGCTTCAACATTTGCTTCAGCAAGAATTTTACGAAATTTCCTATATCCTGATAATGTGTGAATAATAGGTTTTTCTGATTTATCAATTCTAAAACCTTTAATTTCTTCTTTTTTGCTCCCAATAATTTTACAAATTTGAGTCAAACCAAATTGTTCATTAGTCGTTTTTGCTTTTTCTAAAATTTCCATTTTTATCTCAGTAGTTAACTTCCCATCTTCTGTATTAGGAACAGTTAAGTTATTAAGATCATTCAATAAATTATAAATTTGAGCTGTCAAACTTGAAGCAGAAGCACGACGTTCTCCATTAATCTTATCCTTACCGATAAGTTCAGAAAATAGATTTTCAAGAGTTTCACCACTTACTTTGTAAATCCCGTAATCTGTTCGTGACTTCTCACTTCCTGGTCCATGAAAATACTTACGCTTACGTCTAATTAAGTCTTTAATTTTATCTATAAATTCAGCTGTTATTTCTGTATAAAAGCTTTCTTGAGTTTTTAAAATTCTCTCTACTTCTTCTACATAAGCTGACGATGGAAATATATTTAACAAGCTTATGTTATCAATCGTTACTTGTCCACGTACCTGTCCATACTTTTTTAATCGCTCTAGTTGAATCTCTCCAACTGTTTTTCCTAATTGTAACAATTTCCTATTTTCATTAATAGAGGATTTATAGTTTGTTACTCCACTTGTTCCATCATCTTCCAGATCACCTAAATCATAGGAAATTCCACGACGTTTCACAAGATGATACAAAACGATAGAAAGCTCTTCTCTTGAAAGTTGCTCTGTTAAAGCTTTTACTCGTAATTCATAAACATTCGCTGAGCTATTCAATCTAATTGGAAAACCCTTCTCTGATAAAATTTTTTGTAAATCAGATAATCTATTCTTCCGTCTACGAATAAGTCTGCGTGCACCTCTAAAGGATCTTCTCTTTTGATTACTTTCAGCATTACCTGAAGGAAAAATTCGACTTCCTAAATCAACAATTTCCTTTTTATCAATATCCACGATACTCCAGCCAACACTTGAAATACCTATATCTAGACCAACACTATATCTTGTCATATTTTCTCTATTCTATTTTTTAATCATATCAAATAATCCATTAGACATTTATTTCTAAAATAAACTTAATTTCTTCTTATATAATTTTTAAAAGTACTAATATTTAGTATAACTTTAGAGAAGCTAACATTATGGTTATAAATAAAATGATCGATAAACTATCGCTTTTTTAATTTCTTTCTACCTCATTTTAAGTCAAACTTAATGATAGCTTGTATTTGTTATATTGCTAACTTCACATTAAAGCATTACATTATGATAAACTTTTTGAACATCATCATTATCCTCTAAAAGTTCAATTAAATTTTCAAAGCTTTCCAAGTCTTCTCCAGAGAGTTCAATTTCTGTTTGCGGTACCATTTCAAGCTCTGTTTGTGTAAACTCGGTGACACCATTTTCCTTGAGTGCCTCCACTGCTTTATGCAAATCAGTAGGTTCTGTAGTCACAACTACCTGATCATCTTGCTGTTCCACATCACGTACTTCCACTTCTTTTTCTAAAAGATATTCAAAAACTTCGTCTGCATTATCCGCTTTAAAGACAATAATTCCTGAATTATCAAACATATAAGATACAGAACCTGTCGAGCCAAAATTACCAGCATTTTTATTATAGAGAGAGCGAATGTCTGCAGCTGTACGATTGACATTATTTGTCAGCGTATCTACGATAATCATCGATCCATTTGGTCCAAAGCCTTCATAACGACCTGTTGTAAAAGTCTCATCTGTTGAACCCTTAGCCTTATCAATGGCCTTATCAATCACATGCTTTGGTACTTGTGCTTGCTTTGCACGCTCAATCACAAATTTCAAGGCAGCATTTGACTCTGGATCTGGCTCGCCTTGCTTTGCTGCCACATAGATTTCTACACCAAACTTAGCATATACTTTTGAGTTTGCACCATCTTTTGCTGTTTTTTTAGCAACAATATTTGCCCATTTACGTCCCATTTTCTTCTCCTAATTATTTGATTTAAAATTCCTGTCTATTATACCATAAAGAGACCGTATAACTTAACACTATTTTTTATTTTATAATCGGCTTTCTAGCATAGGTCTGCTCAGGAATCTCTGAATTTCCCAAGCGGTAGATTTCATCTGCTGACTGTGTCAGACTATCCCAGGGATTTTTCCCAATACGCGTTACCAATGAAATATCTTTTTTTCTTATACCTGCTAACAAATCCTGTCCCTTTTCAGTAAATCCTAAAACATGAATATCTTGGACAAGTTGAGAGTTTTTAGGAATATCTAGTAAAATATAAGTTAATAAACGACGGATATGCCCTTTTGTATAGCGTTTAGTATAAACCTTCTCAACTAGCATTTCAATACTTCCAGAAACTTTGATGGCAAGCTTTATTCGTCTTGAAAGTTCTTCATTTACCTGATAAATCTGAGTCAAATCTCGACTTAAAATAATCTTATAGCGTAATAGCTCCCAAAAATCTGACCAGCTAACCTTAGCGGCATCTAAAAGAAGCTCCCATATATTTTTAGGAACAGCTTTTTTCGATTCTGGTAAATTTTGTCGGACTGCAGTTGCTGAAGCAATTGTCCCTGCTAATTTATCATCATTATAACCCGTTTCACGTATTATCGTTTTAAGCTGAATATCACTTTCTTTGACTGCTTTAGCGTAAGCTAAGCCCAAAATATGATTAGGGCTTCCACCATTAAATTGAATATTTGCAAACTTTGCCCACATCTTTTCAGCTTTCACAGGATAGGACAAATAATCTGGCAAAGAGTCCAAGTAAGTCTGCATTTTTTCAGACTTTTTCCTATAAATATCTGCAATTTCTTGATAATCCAAATTAACTTCAGAGCCAAATAAAATTTCAGTAACTGATAGATGAGATAAAATATCCACGGCTCCCTTGGCAAAAAAATCTGCCCCCTGTAAAGAAGCAAGAACTGGAAGTTCAACTACTAAATCAGCTCCATTCATCAAGGCCATTTCTGCTCTTATCCACTTATCAATATAGGCTGGTTCTCCTCTTTGCATCCAATTTCCAGACATGACCACTACTTTTGTTCCTGTGGCTTGGCTCAAGAGATAGCGATGGCCATTATGAAAAGGATTAAACTCTGCAATAATCCCTGTTACTTTTGACATACAAAAAACCACCTTGCTGAGTCTTCTAAAGGAGCTTGATCTTCAAAATCTGCAAATACTTCAACCGAAGAAAAATCATTTAGCTTCTTTAAAATTTCAGAAATTTCATAGGTCCTCTCCAGATGAAGCTCATCTTTTCTCACAAAGCTTTCTTCTTTTGTTTTAATAAAAAAGCTCAGCTGATGCTCAATGGAATGTGCCTCTTCTCCCTTATAAGAATCCCATAAAAAAGCAAAGTCCTCTGCATTTTCATGATAGCTGTAGTCAGGAAAAATCTCATCTATCTGATAAATCGAATGCATATCAAAAATAAAACAGCCCCCATCATTTAAATGTCGATAGACAGTTTGAAAAGTATTTGAAAGTTCTTCTAAATTTGCTAAATAACAAAGTGAATCAGAGTAGCAGGTAATGGCATCAAACTTTTTCACTAAGTCAAAATCACGCATATCTCCTTTAAAAAACTCTGACTTCATCGATTTTTTTCTCGCTAGGGTCAGCATCTCCTCTGAAATATCAAGACCTGTCACTTCATAGCCAGCTTTTTCAAATCTTAAAGCCAATTCTCCTGAGCCAGAGGCTAATTCTAAAATCGTTTTTGTTGAGGATGAAAAATGACGTTGACTAAATTTAAGCCAACGTTCGTATAAGTCTTGATCCATAATCTGGTCATAAACTTTTGAAAAATCTTCGTAAAATGGCATCAGTCTTCTGAAATCCAATCCGTCACATCTACCAACGGTGCATCTAGCCAGAGTTTTTCAAGATTAAAGCGACCACGTGTATCATGATCAAAAATGCTGACAACAACATCATTTAAGTCCATCAAAATCCAGCCTGAGTCTGCCTGTCCTTCAATCTTTCCACCAACTTCAATCCCATGAGCAGCTACTGCTTCATCAATCGCTGCTACTAAAGCTGATAGCTGACGAGAGTTCATCCCCTCCATGATAAGAAAGTAGTCTGATACACCAGATACCTCAGCCACATCTAAAGCAACAATGTTAATTGCCTTCTTTGTATCTGCCGCTCGTACGACAAGTTCTAACAATTCTTTTGCTTCCAATTTTTTCTCCTATTTTTCTTTCAAAAATTTAATATATGTATTATAAGTTTCTAGTGTTTGTGGATAGATAGGTTCTTTTTTTGCTATCAAATACTCCATCGTTCGCATTGTCTTAAAAGCCAGAGCCTTGTCTAAAGATACAGCAGCTAACTCACGCGCCTTATCCACTTGAGGAAAGTTCCGCCCTTTCTCGATATAGTCCGCAACGTAAACAATTTTATCAAGCACCGTCATTTCAGCATGACCTGTTGTATGTCTTTCAATCGCTTGTAAAATCTCTTGATTTTCAAGTCCTAAATCCTCTTGAATTTTTAAGTAACCCACTTTTCCATGTAAGATTTCATTTCCCCATGATTTCAAAGATTCATCTAAATGATGACGGTCAATCAATCCTTCAAACTCCATAAATGATAACTCTTTAGCATAATCATGTAAAAGACCAGCTAACCTTGCTTGATAGATATCAGCTGAAAAGCGCTCAGCTAACTCTCCTGCTACCTTTTCAACTGCCAGCATATGTTGAAATCTTGAGGCTTTGACCATTGATTGAATTTTAACAAGCAGCTCTTCCCGACTCATTTTAAGCTCTTTATAGTATTCCATCATCTTCTCGGTAAAGATTCCTTTCTTTAATATAGCTTAACACTTTAGGAGCAAGTAAAAAATTAGGCTCAATTCCTTTTTTTATCATCTCACGAATTTGAAAACTTGAAATATCTAACTGTGGACAATCCAGCCAAAGGACAGGATAAGAGGTTCCCGCACGATATCGTGGTCTTTGAATACCTACTATTGTCACCAACTTTACCAACTCATCGATATCAGGCCATCGTGATAAAGAAGCGATCATATCTGCTCCTAAAATAAAGTAAAGATCTTTTTCAGGAGATTTTTCCTTTAATTTTTTAATCGTTTCATAAATCCCCAAACGAGTCTGACACCTTGCTTCTTCAAGCTTAAAGCTAAGATTTTCGTCTGTCACCAAAGCTAACATCTCAAGAACATCAGAGCTTGCCTTTTCAGGTAAGAAACGAACTTCATCTAACTTTAATAACTGTCTAACCTGATCAGCAATCAATAAATGTGCTAAATGAACAGGATTAAAAGTTCCCCAAAAAAAGGCAATCCCTCCTTTTTGTATTTCTTTATCTTGTTGTAATTTAACTTTTGTAAAGGGAGTCAGAAGTTCTACTGTCATCGGCTTAGCTTCTTTACTTCTTCTGAAATTTTCCGGTTTTCTTTCTTGGCTGAAACCTTAAAGACAATGAGATTTCGTCCAATAGTTTGAACAATATCAAGCCCCATTTCTTCAATCGCTTCTGCTAATTCTTCAACCTGACTATCTGAGTTTTGTAATATCGAAACTTTAATCAACTCACGCGCATCACAGGCTTGACGAATACTTGTTAAAATCTCATTTGTAATTCCTTGCTTTCCTATTTGAACAATGGCTTTCATTGTCACAGCCTCTGCTCTTAAAAATCTTTTTTGTTTCCCTGTTAATTCCATGATTATCCTTATCTCTTATTTTTACTGTACCTCATTATAACACTTCATATAGAAAAACCAAAGCTTTGCTATTGCTTTACTTTAAATACACTCGTTGCTTTAACAGCTTGCTGCCAGCCCTTAGAAAGTTTCTTTCTCTTTTCTTGAGTCATTTGACTCTCAAAAACTTGACCTTTAAGCTCCAAAGTCTTTAATTCCTCTTGGCTTTTCCAATAACCCACAGCTAGACCTGCAAGATAAGCCACTCCCAATGCTGTTGTTTCTAAATCTAAAGAGCGTTCTACTGGGATATCTAAAAGGTCTGCTTGAAATTGTAAAAGATAGTTATTCCTAGCTGCACCACCATCAACTCTTAGTATCGGAATGTCAATTTCTGTATCTTCTTGCATTGACTCAATGACATCCTTTACCTGATAAGCTAAAGATTGGACGGTCGCTTTGATAATATCTTTATCTGTCGTTCCTCTCGTCAGTCCAAAAATCGCCCCTCTCGCCTCTTGATCCCAATAAGGTGCTCCTAAGCCTACAAAGGCAGGAACAACATAAACTTCATCCCTATTTTCTGATAGCCTTGCAGCTTCTTCAGACTCTGAACTTTTTTCTATTAATTTTAAGCCATCACGCAGCCATTGGATCGCCGAGCCAGCTACAAAAACAGAACCTTCTAAGGCATAAGTTACTTTACCATTCACATAATAAGCCACACTAGTCAAAAGATTATTTTTAGAAAGCTCAGGCTTATCTCCTGTATTCATCACAATAAAAGCACCTGTTCCATAGGTATTTTTTATCATTCCAGCCTCAAAAGCAAGTTGACCAAAAAGTGCTGCCTGCTGATCACCTGCCATCCCTGCAATCGGAATTTCTGAGCCAAAAAAGTGATAAGCAATTGTCTTTCCATAAATCTCCGAATTTGTCACAAGTTTCGGTAGTATCAGCCTTGGGATATTTAAGAGCTTTAGAATCTCATCATCCCAGTCAAGCTCATGGATATTAAAGAGCATTGTCCGACTGGCATTCGTATAATCTGTTGCGTGCACTGCTCCATCTGTAAATTTCCATAAAAGCCAGCTATCTATCGTTCCAAAAAGAAGCTCACCTTTTTCAGCTCTTTCTTGTGCTCCCTCCACATGATCTAAAATCCAGCGTACCTTAGTTGCTGAAAAATAAGCATCAATTATCAGTCCTGTTTTTTCGTGGAAAAATTGAGAATATCCTTTCTCCTTTAAATTTTCAGCTAACTCTGCTGTCTGACGTGACTGCCACACAATAGCATGATAAATTGGCTTTCCTGTTAGTTTATCCCAGATAACGGTCGTCTCTCTTTGGTTAGTAATTCCAATAGCCTCAATTTGTTCAGGCTTAATTCCTGATTCGATAAAGGTCGTTGAAATGACAGACTGTACACTATTCCAAATCTCATTGGCATCATGCTCTACCCAGCCTGCCTCAGGAAAATACTGAGGAAACTCCTTTTGAGCTTGAGCAACATGTCTTCCCTTTTTATCAAAAATAATTGCCCGACTACTTGTCGTTCCTTCATCAATCGCCATAATATAAGTTTCTTTTAGCATTTTCAACCTCTTTATTTTTTGATAATTCTATTTTACACTATTTTCTGATTAAAAAAACAAGAGTTTCTTAAAAACTCTCGCCTTTCATTTTTATTCATCAGTACTTACTTCAATAGGATCTAAAGGACGATTATTTACAGTAACTTCCTCTTCTGACTCTACAGATTTAAGAGCTGAATTCTTTAGCTCACCTAGATATTTTGGTAAATCAATTCCTGCATCATTTGCAATTTCATGCATGGCTGGTATTGAGTTCATAAAGTTATCCACAAATCCATTTAAACCTGAACGTCCTTCTGTATTTCCAGAGCCAGGATTGTCCCAAACAGTAATCTTATCAATATTAAGATTGTTCAAGGCATCAGATTTCACCTTCGTAACTTCTACAAGCTTTTCAATCATCAGAATGGTTGCAAGATTATCATCCCCTACAGCCTTACGAATCTTATTGTAACCTGCTGCCTTTTCTTCCATGATTTTATTAATACCTTGAGCTTCAGCTTCTGCATAAAGCAAGATTTCCTGTGCTTGAGCTTCAGCTTCTTTGATACGTTTATTCTTTTCAGCTTCTGCTCGGAGTTCAATTTTTTCTTTTTCAGCCTTGACTTTAGAAACTTCCTCAGCACGAAGTTGTTCAAGTTCTTCTTCAGCCTTTTGTTTTTGAATTGCAATTTGAGCACTAATTTCTGCTAGACGAGAATCCTCTTCAAATTTTGCCGTCTTAACTGCCAAGTCTTTATTACTTTCAAGTTGCTTAGCCATCGCAAGATTCTCACCCTCTGCACGCTCTGCTGCTAATTCAGCTGTACGAATGATACGCTCCTTTTCAGCAGAGCTAATTCCAATTTCACGTTCGGTATTAAACTTAGACACTTGAATTTCTTTTTCTTTACGTGCTTCGTTTGTTCCGATTTCGCCATACTTATCAGCATTAGACACATCAATATTTGCCTGATTAACCGCTTCAGCACTTGCTTTACGACCAATTGCTTCAATATAGCCTGCCTCATCTGTAATATCCTTAATATTCACATTAATTAAATCAAGACCTAACTTATAAAGCTCTGAAGAAACATTTTTAAAAACCTCAGCTTCAAACTTTTCACGATCTGCATTAATTTCCTCAATCGTTAGACCAGCAATCACTGCACGTAATTGCCCTAAAATAATGTCTCTGGATTGCTCCATCAACGCTGCATCCTTTAAGTCTAAGATACGACGAGCTGCATTATTTAACATATCTAGACTTGAGGAGACTGCAAGCGTAAAGGTTGAAGGTGTATTCACACGGATATTTTTCTTAGACAAAGCTCCTTTTAGGTCAACATCCACGGCAAAAGGCTCAAGACTTAATTTTTGTGAGCCTTGTAAAATAGGAATGACGAAAGTTGCACCTCCTGTTTTAATTTTTATTCCATTAGCACCCGTTCCCTTACCCCAAATAACCAAGGCAGTATTAGATCGGACTCTTTTATAACTTAAAAGAATAATAAATAGAAGTAATAAAATAAAAGCAATAAAAACTAGTAACAGTAACATCATCTTCCTTCTTTCTCCATAATTTCTGTAATAAAAATAAATTCTTCTTGTTCATCAATATTTTTATATTTATAAACTTGACAGCCTTCTCTGACATTTTCATCAAACAAATTTAAATCATACTTCTTATAAAAACGATCATCAGGATCGACTTCTAGTAAGACCTTTTTTGTAAGACCATTAATTTTTAATACTCGATAACTTTCTAACCATTCCATATTAGCCTCCTTTTATTTTTTAAATTAAAGACTCTCGAATAGAAACATCAATCGACTCAGAAGTCCAGATTATAAACTCAGCCTCTTTTGCAATACGGACCCATCCTAATCCTGAAATCACAAGGTCAGACTTTCTTGTAATTTTGAACTCATGTTTGATGAAGATTTTTGAAATATTAGGAGTTAAAAGTTCACCCGCATGCTTTTTGTAAAATTCATCTGCTCCTGAGAGCTTCGTTCTGTGAATCATTAATTCATTATCAAAATAAGTCGTAATCCCCTGACGCTCACCAGATACAAAATCAACCCTAGCTAAACCTGCAAGAAATAATGTTTGCCCAGCATTTAGCTGCCAAGTTTTCGCCTTAATTTCCTTTTTGGGAGAAATTAAGTTTAAATCTTCTGGGTTTAAATAATGAGCCATCTGACCTTTATGAATAATACCTGGTGTATCAATAAGCTTTGACTTCTCATCTAAAGGTATTTCAATCCAATCCAAAGTTGTTCCTGGAAAGCGGCTCGTCGTTATCAAATCTGAATGTCCACTCACCTGCTTTATCATCGCATTAATCAAGGTTGACTTTCCAACGTTTGTAACTCCAACAACATAAACATCCCTATTTTTTCGATAGTTATCAATCAAATCTAACAACTCTTCAACATCAGCCTTACGACGGGCTGACATGACAAAAACATCCTTTACATTTAATCCAAGATTTCCTGCTTCTTTTCTTATCCAAGTTGTCAGCTTATGCTTTTTCAAAGAGTGAGGTAGGATATCAAGTTTATTTGCAACTAGTAAAATTTCATTCTTCCCAACATACTGGGGTAATTTTTCTATCATTGAACCCGTCAGATCAAAAATATCCACGACATTTACAATCAGAGCATTTTTTTTACTGATTTTCTTTAACATTTGGAGGAAATCCTCCTCAGTCATTGAGCTTGCTGTAATTTCATTATAGTGACGAAGTCTGAAACAACGTTGGCAGTAAACGGCTTCCTCTTCTTGCTTTTTATTTAAAGCTGATACTGGAAGATAACCAGCTTCTTTCTTATTTTCTATCTGGATTAAACTTCCACAGCCGATACAATAAAGTTCTTCAGTCATAAGCTTAGTATATCACAAAAGCACAACTTTTATTTAATTTATTTAAGATTTTTCTGATAAATAATCTCTCCATACTTTTCCTCTATCTTTTTTGTCACTCTTTTCTCACGTGTGCGATTTATCAAAGTTGGCCAGTGATCCGAAATAAGTAAAGGTTTCACCAAAACAGAACGGATACCAACACGCTTAGCTGCTCGAATATCTGTCATTCGCTGATCTCCTACCATTAGGGTTGACTTTAACTCTCCTTTATGTTCTCTCATTGCTTGACGTATCCCTCTTGTAAAGGGTTTTAATGCATGGTACACAAAAGGAATATTAAAAGGGGCAACTGCTCGAGTTACTCTTTTTTTATGATTATTGGATACCACAACAACCGAAATCCCTTCCCTTTTCATTTCTTCCAACCAGGCTCTCATTTCAGGACTACCTTCAGGATTATTCCAAGCTGTTAGTGTATTATCTAAGTCAGCTAAAACAAGCGTTACTCCTATTTTTTTTAAAGTTTCAGCATCTAATTGATAGATTGCTTCTAGATAGTAAGTTGGCTGATAGTTTTCTATTGTCATAGCTAAATTATAACATTTTTTTCTAAAATTCTTCTTTGATTTTTCAGAGAAAAAGCTCTCATCTCATTCTCATTATTCAATGATATAATAAAATAAGGAGGTAAAAATGAGAATTTTAATTGCAGAAGATGATGTTGATTTAAATGAGATTATTACTAAAAAATTACGAGCTGAAAACTATACTGTTGATAGTTGCTTTAATGGTGAGGATGCACTAGATTATCTCGAAAGTAATTTTTTCGATGCTGCCATTTTAGATATTATGATGCCAAAACTTGATGGTTTTGAAGCTGTCAAAGCTTTGCGTAGCAAAGACAACCTCACGCCTGTGCTTTTTCTAACAGCCAAAGATACTATTTCCGATAAGGTAAAAGGACTTGATTTAGGAGCAAATGATTACTTAACCAAACCATTTTCTTTCGATGAGCTTCTGGCAAGATTACGTGTTTTAACACGAGTTATTTCTAAGAATCCAACAAATATTTATAATTTAGCTGACTTAAGTTTAAATACTGAAACACACATCGTCACACGGAAGCAAAAGGAAATTTCTCTAACTGCTTTGGAATATAATTTGCTAGAATACCTTCTCCGAAATAAAAATAAAATACTCTCAAGGCAGAAAATTGAAGATAATGTCTGGAATTATGATTATGAAGGTGGTACAAATGTTGTCGATGTCTACATTGCCTATTTAAGAAAAAAAATTGACGACAAGCATGAGCTCAAACTCATCCATACAGTACGTGGGATTGGCTATTGTCTAAAGGTTAAAGAATGAAAAAATTAAGTATCAAATTAAAAATTACAATTTGGTTTACTGGATTTATGATTCTCCTTTCTAGTCTAATACTCGCCTTCACTTTCTTTCTCTCTAGTAATAGCGCCTCTGGAACTATCAAAAATACACTTATCAGTATCGTTGACGAAAATACTGAGGAAGTAGAATTTGAAGATGGTGAACTTGATATTGACGAGGATTTTATCTCCTTTAAAAATGGAATCAACTGTCTTATCTTTGATGCCAATGGTAAGTTGATAAGTGGAGACAACGAGTACTCTCATTTAACAAAAAACTTTGAAGATAGAAATATTACAAGTCTAAAAATTAAAGAGGAGAATTACTTCCTCTACGATCGGCAAGTTGGAAATTTCTGGATTAGAGGCTTTGTATCTAAAAATAATAGTGCTATCTCTATTAACATGATGTATCAGGCACTTGTCATTTCTTTACCATTACTCATTCTTCTTGCAGCTATCGGTGGATACCTTATTGCCTCACGCTCTTTAAGTCCTATAAAAAAAATAAGTTTCTTAGCAAAAGAAATCGAAGAAAGTGGAGATTTATCTAAACGAATTGAATTAAACACAAATAAAGATGAACTTTATCAGCTCGCCGTTACTTTCAATCAGATGTTTTCTCAGCTAGAAAATAATTTTGAAGCTGAGCGACACTTTACCTCAGATGCTTCTCATGAACTTCGGACGCCTCTTAGTATTATACTCGCTCAATGTGAATATGCTTTTGAACACGCAAAGACTAAAGAAGAATTATATGAAACTATTACGGCCATTCAAAAACAAGGCTATCGCATGTCTAAACTCATTAATTCCTTACTACAATTTACCCGAATCGAACAACAAATAGAAAATACCAATCTAAAACGAATCAACTTTAGCAACTTTATTTCTTCAATCTGTCAAGAATATCTAACAATAAATAGCAAAAATATCCTTTTAATAGAAAACATACAAGCTGACATTTTTTTTGAAGTTGATAGTTCTCTCATGACACGTTTGATACAAAACCTCCTTCAAAATGCTTATCGCTATGGAAAGGAAAATGGAAAAATTTATATTCAATTAGAAGAAAATCAAAATACTCTTTCACTTTCTGTCTCTGACGATGGGATTGGGATTGATGAGACTGACCTTCCTCATATTTGGAATCGATTTTATCAGGCAGATAAAGCAAGAACTCATAATAAAGGCTGGGGACTTGGACTTGCTATGGTCAAGCAAATCGCTGAATTTCATAAGGGGAAAGTTGAGGTTAAAAGTAAAGTCATGCAAGGTACTACTTTTAAAATAACTTTTAAAAAATAAGCTTTAATATTTTCTAATCTTCTTCTAACAAAAATAAGTTATAATTTATTTGTTAGAAAAATATAACTTTGGAGGAAAAAATGAACAAAAAACTTATAATAACACTACTGACACTTTCAAGCTTTACAGTTCTTACTGCCTGTGGAAATAACTCAACAAAGATCACTGCATCAGAAGCAAGAGAGATTGCAATAAAACACGCAGGTGAAAGTGAGTCTGATGCCCAGTTTATTCGGACAAAACTCGACAGAGAAGATGGAAATAAAGTTTATGATGTCGAGTTTTACATAGGAGCAACAGAGTATGATTATGAAATTGATGCCGATAGTGGAGATGTTATTTCTTACGACTCTGACGTGGAGGATTACATCATCAGCTCATCAAATTCTAGTAAAGAAGCCTCTAGCTCTCAAAGTTCTAGTACTGAATCAAGTACTAAAGATACTAGTTCTTCCAGTAATTCTACTGAGATTGGTGAAGCTAAGGCAAAAGAAATTGCTTTAACGCATGCTGGAAAAAAAGAAACTGATGCTAATTTTACTCAGGTTAGTTTAGATTACGACAACAATGTCAAGGTTTATGAAGTTGAGTTTTATATAGGAACTACTGAATATAGCTATGAAATTGATGCAGCATCTGGTGATATCAGAGAATCTGATATGGATATAAATGATTAAGTATTTAATATAAATTTTAAAAAACGACTTAAAATCTAAAGTCGTTTTTCTTATATCTAAAGACATTTTATTACAAAAAAAGCAGCCGAAGCTACTTTTATTTACTCTCTTACTTATTTTGCGATTTCAGCAAAATATTGAAGAGTACGGATAAGTTGAGCTGTATAAGACATTTCATTGTCATACCATGATACAACTTTAACAAGTTGAGCATCACCTGCTGTTGTTACTTCTGTTTGAGTTGCATCAAATAATGAACCAAAGCTCATACCAACGATATCTGAAGATACGATTTCGTCTGTGTTGTAGCCATAAGATTCATTTGCAACAGCTTCCATTGCTGCATTAACTTCTTCAACAGAAGTTTTCTTATCAACGATTGCTACAAGCTCAGTCAATGAACCTGTTGGTGTAGATACACGTTGTGCATGTCCTTGAAGTTTACCGTTCAACTCTGGTAATACAAGACCGATAGCTTTTGCAGCACCTGTTGAGTTAGGAACGATATTTACAGCAGCAGCACGTGCACGACGGAAATCACCTCCACGGTGTGGGCCATCAAGGGTCATTTGATCACCTGTGTATGAGTGAATAGTTGTCATTGTACCTACTTGGATACCAAAAGCTTTATTCAAAGCGTCAGCCATTGGTGCTAAACAGTTTGTAGTACATGATGCACCAGAGATAACAGTTTCTTCACCTGTTAATTCTGAATGGTTTGTATTGAAGACGATTGTCTTAACATCGCTTCCACCAGGTGCTGTGATAACAACTTTCTTAGCGCCATTAGCATGTAAATGCTTCTCAGCTTTTTCCTTAGTTGCAAAAAAGCCAGTTGCTTCAAGAACGATTTCAACGCCAGCTTCTGCCCAGTTAATGTTTGATGGATCTGGTTCAGCAGTAACTTTGATGAATTTACCATTTACATCAAAACCGTTTTCTTCAACCTTAACTTCACCATTGAAACGACCTTGAGTTGTATCATATTTCAAAAGATGAGCAAGCATTGCTGGATCTGTAAGATCGTTGATGTGTACAACCTCGATTCCTTCAAGCTCTTGAATACGACGAAGTGCAAGACGACCAATACGTCCAAAACCATTAATACCAACTTTAACTACCATGTGTAGTTGCCTCCTATAAGAATTTTATTTGACTAAGTTAATTTCTTAACTAGCTTACATTTACTATTATAACACTTTAACTAAGAATTTTCTTAAATAAGCATTTAATAGCAACTATTAAACTGTCATAATAATTTTAGAAAAATATAACACTACTTATTATCAAAAGATTTATTCAAAAAGTAATATACTAAATCTCTATTATTTATTTTTATTATTCTTAAAAAGATTAATTTAACTAAACTTTTTCTTTTTTAGGTTTAGGTCATATCTATGTCCGTCTCAAAACACCCAAGAGAAGAGCCACTAAAAAGACAAGTAGTCAACGCCAATCAAAGCTTTTTACAACATTAACTTTTTCGTACTGTCTTTTATCATAAGTGGTTGGGAAAAAAGTCAAAGATACTATTGCTATCAACACCATTAGTCCGTGTATTAGAGAGGGGAGTTCCAAAATTATCATATAATCCTGACTATTTTTTAAGTCCACTCCTCCGGAATTCAAAAGACCATTAGTAGTATCAATTACTGTTTTAGCTGACTTTTGCGTCCAGGTAACCGTCCGTATCATACTGTCAAACTGCTCAGCATTACTTTCAATGATTTATGCATTTGAAGCTATACTTTGAGACCGCTCAGCAGATAAGTTCATCAAGCTTAAAATGTTATCATAGAGTGCATCACCTGAAGCTTCATCGTAATAGAGAAAACTCTCATCTTCCTTATATTCTGCCCAGTATTTGATGTCAAGTTGCTTTACCTTTTGAGCATCCAGCACTGACATCATTTCTTGATACCATTTGTCTAAGTTGTTAATACAAGTTTCAAAGTAGCTCATTGATAAAGTTTTTAGAATTTTTTCATCTTTTTCAAAGACTGTAATCGTTGTTTAAAGTGTCAAGGCAGCACTTAGATTAGCTTCTCCAGAGGTACGATCCGATTTTGAGGACCACTCACAATATACATCACCAAGTCCGTCAGGCGGTCATAGTAAAGTTCGCTGCTTATCCTCAAATACCTCCTGAACATTTTGGTGCTTGACGAAGCTCTTCTA
>JBKECB010000063.1:0-16604 GCA_047974165.1 Lactovum sp. | reverse complement strand
AAATATACTACACCATATTGTTAGATTTTTCTTTTTAATTATTATTTAGCAAAAAGGGTAAATCTTTTACAATAAAATATAAAAATAGATAGGAAAATTCCTATCTATTATTTTTTTACTCTGAAGATTTTTCAAATGCTTCAGCAGCGGCAACAGCAACTGCTTCATCTGTTGTACGTTGAGCAGAAACTTCTGAAAAGTTAGTAACTCCTGCAAAAGGCTCAATATCACGATAGCTTGAAATCCCTGTTCCTGCTGGGATAATCTTACCAATAATAACATTTTCCTTAAGACCAAGAAGATGATCTTTCTTTCCACGAATCGCAGCATCCGTAAGTACACGTGTCGTCTCTTGGAAAGAGGCAGCTGATAAGAATGAATTCGTCTCTAGTGAAGCCTTTGTAATTCCTAAAAGAACGGGACGTGCTGTCGCAGGTTGTCCACCAGATAAGAGAATCTCTGTATTTAGGTTTTCAAAGTCTGTCAAATCAATCAAGACTCCTGGTAAAACATCTGCGTCTCCCGGATCCATAATACGAACTTTACGTAGCATTTGACGAACCATAACCTCAATATGCTTATCAGCAATTTCAACACCCTGTGAACGATAAACTATTTGAACTTCTGCTAAAAGATAAGTTTCAACAGATAAGGTATCACGAATTTTTAATAAATTCTTAGGCTCAATAGAACCACGTGTTAGAGGATCACCGCGGTGAATGCCTTCTCCTTCTTTTACTAAAAGACGTGAAGTAAACGGCAATGTATAAGACTGAGTATCTGTCTTTCCTTTTATAGTCACTGTACGTTGACGAGTACTCATATTTTCACTGATTTCTTCAACAATACCTGTAACTTCAGAAATCATTGCTTCACCTTTAGGATTGCGGGCTTCAAAAATTTCTTGGATACGTGGTAAACCTTGAGTAATATCCTCATCAGATGCCACACCACCTGTGTGGAAGGTACGTAATGTCAACTGAGTACCTGGTTCACCGATAGATTGAGCGGCAACAGTACCAACTGCTTCACCTACTTCTACAGAATCACCTGTTGCCAAGTTCATTCCATAACAATGACGACAAACTCCGTGTGGAGTGTTACACGTTAGAACAGAACGAATGGTTACAGATTCAATCTTTGCATCGATAATTTGATGTGCAATTTCTTCTGTAATAAGTTGATTGGCTGAAATTAATAACTCATTTGTCTCTGGATGAAGGAGGGATTTTTTAATATAACGCCCAACAAGTCGATCATATAAAGGTTCCATCATCTCTTTATCATTTTTAATATCAGTAATGACTAAGCCGCGATCTGTACCACAGTCATCTTCACGAATAATAACATCTTGAGCAACATCTACAAGACGACGTGTCAAATAACCCGCATCAGCTGTTTTTAAGGCTGTATCTGTCATACCTTTACGTGCTCCGTGAGTGGAGAAGAAGGTTTCCAAGACAGTCAATCCTTCACGGAAGTTTGAAATAACTGGCAATTCAATTATTTTTCCACTTGGTGCCGCCATCAGACCACGCATTCCAGAAAGCTGTGAGAAGTTTGAAATATTACCACGAGCTCCTGAATCCATCATCATGACAATTGGATTATCCATATCTTGACTGTCAATCAGTTTTTTCTCTAACTTTTCTTTAATGTTACGCCAAGTATCTGTAACTGCATCATAACGTTCCTCTTCAGAAAGACGTCCACGTTGGAATTCTTTCATAATTTTCTCTACATTTTGATGTCCTAAGTCAATCAAGGATTTTTTATCATCAACGATTGGAATATCCGCAATAGAAACTGTTAATCCTGCAAGCGTTGATTGATGATATCCTAGATTTTTCAAGCGATCCAAAAATTCAGAAGTTGCCGTCGTACGATAACGTTTAAAGACTTCAGCAATGATAATTCCAAGATCTTTTTTCTTAAATGGATTAGCAAGTGGAAGACTTTCAAGATGAGTTTTTATATTCTCTCCTGCTTTCAAGAAATACTTATCATGCGTTTGAATAAAGTTAGCAGGATTTACCTCATTTAAATAAGGAAAATCTTCTTCTGGTAAAATACTGTTAAAAATTACTTTTCCGACAGTTGTAATTAAAATACGATGTTGTTGTTCTTCCGTCCAAGCCTTATTTAAAGAGTTAGTTGCAATTCCAATACGACTATGAAGATGAACAATACCATTATGAAGAGCTGTTTCCATCTCATCAGGGTTTGAGAAAATCATACCTTCTCCCTCACGTCCTGACTCTTCTTTCGTTAGATAATAATTTCCATACACCATATCTTGAGATGGTGTAACAACAGGTTTTCCATCTTTAGGATTCAAGATATGCTCAGCAGCAAGCATTAAAATACGTGCTTCTGCTTGTGCTTCTTCTGACAAAGGCACATGGATCGCCATTTGATCTCCATCAAAGTCAGCATTATAAGCTTCACAAACTAATGGATGAAGGCGAAGGGCACGTCCATCTACAAGAACAGGCTCAAAAGCTTGAATTCCAAGACGGTGAAGAGTCGGTGCTCGGTTAAGAAGAACTGGATGTTCTTTAATAATTTCCTCAAGAATATCCCAAACATCTGAGTCTAAACGCTCAATTTTACGCTTAGCCGCACGAATATTTCCAGCTAAACCAGCTTTTACAATCTTACTCATGACAAAAGGCTTAAATAATTCAATAGCCATTTCACGTGGTACACCACACTGATACATCTTAAGTGTAGGACCAACTGCGATAACTGAACGTCCAGAGTAGTCTACACGCTTACCAAGTAAGTTTTGACGGAAACGTCCTTGCTTACCTTTAAGCATATGACTAAGTGACTTCAATGGTCGATTACCTGCTCCTGCAATTGGACGGCCACGGCGACCATTATCAATCAAAGTATCTACTGCTTCTTGAAGCATACGTTTTTCATTTTGAACGATAATTCCTGGTGCATTTAGCTCCATTAAACGCTTCAAACGATTGTTACGATTGATCACACGACGGTATAAGTCATTCAAGTCAGAAGTTGCAAAACGTCCACCATCTAGCTGAACCATCGGACGTAAATCAGGTGGGATAACAGGAAGAACACTTAAAATCATCCATTCAAGTTTATTTCCTGACTTATCAAAGGCATTGAGTACATCTAAACGGCGAATTGTTTTAATACGACGTTGTCCTGAAACAGTCTTCAAATCTTCCTTGAGTTGTGTGACCTCTTTAGGAATATCAACCTCTCGCAGTAAATCTTGAATCGCTTCTGCTCCCATTTTTGCAACAAATGAGCCAAAGCCATTTTTTAACATCTGCTCGCGGTATTCACGCTCTGAAAGTAATTGTTTTTTCTCTAAGTCTGTTTCTTTAGGATCAATAACAACATAACTTGCAAAATAAATAATTTCTTCTAAAGAACGTGGACTCATGTCTAAAGCCAATCCCATACGTGATGGAATTCCTTTAAAGTACCAAATATGTGAAGTTGGAGCTGCAAGTTCAATATGTCCCATACGTTCACGGCGAACTTTCGCATTTGTGATTTGCACACCGCAACTCTCACAGACTTGATGACGATAGAAGACACCTTTCAACTTACCACATGCACATTGCCAGTCTTTAGATGGACCAAAAATACGTTCATCAAAGAGGCCTTCTCGCTCCGGACGTTGTGTTCGATAGTTGATTGTTTCTGGCTTTTTTACTTCACCAAAAGACCAAAAACGAATTTTTTGTGGAGACGCGATACCAATTTGCATGCTCTCAAATTTATTTACATCAACCAAACTTATTCTCCTTCCTCTACTCCATCTATTGAAGTATTTTCTTGACTTTTTTCGATAAGTTCACGTTCCAGTCTAATCGCTTTACGTAAGTTATCTTCTTGCTCTTCAATCATTTCCAAACTAATTTTTTCATCTTGTACTTGGAAACCAATACTATCATCTAATTCACGAAGTTCTAAGACTTTATTTTCTTTATCATATACTTTCATATCTAAGCCGAGTGATTGTAATTCCTTTACAAGAACACGGAAAGATTCAGGCAGTCCAGGTTTAGGAATCCTCTCACCTTTCACAATTGCTTCATAGGCTTTTGTACGACCAGTGATATCATCTGACTTATAGGTCAAGATTTCTTGAAGAATATTTGCAGCACCATAAGCTTCTAATGCCCAAACTTCCATTTCACCAAAACGTTGTCCACCAAACTGAGCTTTACCACCTAAAGGCTGCTGTGTAACCAAACTATATGGTCCTACTGAGCGAGCATGGATTTTATCATCTACCATGTGGTGAAGCTTAATCATATACATAACACCAACTGATACTCGATTATCAAAAGGCTCACCTGTACGTCCATCATAAAGGATTGTCTTACCATCATTTGCCATTCCTGCTTCTTTTACAGTTGACCAAATATCATCATTAGTTGCACCATCAAAGACAGGAGTTGAGATATGAAGACCCAAAGTGCGTGCAGCCATACCTAAGTGAAGTTCCATAACCTGTCCAATATTCATACGTGAAGGTACTCCCATAGGTGTTAGCATAATATCAATTGGTGTTCCATCTGGCATATACGGCATATCTTCTTGAGGAACAATAATAGACACAACACCTTTATTTCCATGTCGTCCAGCCATCTTATCCCCAACTTGGATTTTACGTTTTTGTGCAATATAAACACGAACAACTTGTGAAACACCTGTTGGTAATTCATCACCTTTATCACGATTAAAGATTTTTACATCTGCAACAATACCATCTGCTCCATGTGGCACACGTAATGAAGTATCACGAACTTCACGAGATTTTTCACCAAAAATAGCACGGAGTAAAAGTTCATCTGGTGTTGGGTCTGACTCACCTTTAGGAGTTACTTTACCGACAAGTAAGTCTCCCTCCTTGACTTCAGCACCCACACGGATAATTCCATGAGAATCTAAATGACGAAGTGCCTCCTCACTTACATTAGGAATTTCGCGTGTAATTTCTTCTGGTCCAAGCTTAGTATCACGAGTTTCAGCTTCATGTTCTTCAATAGCAATCGAAGTATAAACGTCTTCTTTTACCAAACGATCAGACATAATAACAGCATCCTCAAAGTTGTAACCTTCCCAAGTCATAAAAGCAACTAATGGATTTTGTCCTAGAGCCATCTCTCCATTTTCCATAGATGGACCATCCGCAATAATATCACCAACCTCTACCTTTTCATCAAGCTTAACAAGTGGACGCTGATTATATGCCGTACCTGAATTTGAACGACGATACTTTGTCACTTGATAAACATCAAGCTGACCAGATTCACGGCGAATACGGATTTCATCTCCATCTACATACTCAACAACACCAGTATGTTTTGAGATTAAAGCTGCACCTGAATCACGAGCAATTTGATGTTCCATACCTGTTCCTATAAACGGTGCATGTGGATCAATTAATGGAACAGCCTGACGCTGCATGTTTGCTCCCATCAGGGCACGGTTGGAGTCATCATTTTCCAAGAAAGGAATACACGCTGTCGCAACGGCAACTACCTGTTTAGGAGAGACATCCATAAAGTCAGCACGATTAGCCTCTACTTCGATATTGTTTCCAGAATGACGGGCCATAACTAATTCATTTTCAAAACGTGAATCTTCAGTTAAACTTGAGTTAGCCTGTGCAACAACATAGTTGTCTTCCTCATCGGCTGTTAAATACTCAATCTTATCTGTTACTTCTCCTGTCTTTTTATCAACTTTTCGGTAAGGTGACATGATAAACCCATATTTATTTATCTTTCCATAAGAGGCTAGGTTATTAATCAGACCGATATTTGGACCTTCAGGTGTTTCAATCGGACACATACGTCCATAGTGAGTATAGTGAACATCACGAACTTCAACAGAAGCACGGTCTCGGGTCAATCCACCAGGACCAAGAGCAGAAAAACGACGCTTATGTGAAAGTTCAGAGAGTGGGTTATGCTGATCCATAAACTGTGAAAGCTGTGAACTTCCAAAGAACTCTTTAAGTGAGGCTGTTACTGGTCGAACATTAATGAGACCCGCTGGTGTCATATTTTCATTTTCAGAAGAAGACATACGCTCACGAATGACACGCTCCATACGTGACAAACCAACACGCACTTGGTTTTGAAGAAGTTCACCAACTGAACGAATACGTCGATTTCCTAAGTGATCAATATCATCAACACGACCAATTCCTTCAAAAAGACCTAACCAATAATTAATATTTGCAATAATATCTGCTGCTTTTAGTACTCGGTCATTTTCTCCCGGTCCAGCATTAGAAATCACTTTGACAATATTTCCTGGATTTTTTAGAGAATAAACTTGAACTTCTTGAAGTTCAATCGGATCTATCAAGACTGCTTGCTCACTTGGGTAGTAAGTTGAAGTTACTGCACCATTTTCAAAGGCTTTTTCAAGTCCTTGAAGAACTTCATGAGTCAAAACAGTACCATCTTCAGCTAAAATTTCACCTGTTTCGGGATCGGCAATCGTCTGTGCTAAAGTTAAGCCTAATAATCGATTAACTAAGGCCTGCTTTTTATTTGTCTTATAACGTCCTACAGGTGCAAAATCATAACGATGTGGATCAAAGAAACGCGCAACTAACAAACTTTTAGAAGATTCAGCTGTTTTAGGCTCACCTGGACGTAAACGGTCATAGATATCCTTCAAGGCTTCCTCAACACGTGAATCAGAAAGAACTTTATGCACATCTTTATCAAGTGTTATATCTAAAAGGCTTGACTCTCCTAAAATATTTTTAATTTGATCATCCGACCCAAAACCTAAAGCACGTAAAATAACTGTAAAGTAAAGCTTACGACTACGGTCAAGCTTCACATAACCGATTCCTTTTGCATCTGTGTCTAACTCAAACCAAGCACCACGGTTAGGAATTGTTGTATGTGCATAGGAATTTAATCCATTTTTATCTATCTTAGGATGGAAATAAGAACCCGGTGAACGAACTAACTGACTGACAATTAAGCGCTCAGCTCCATTGATAATAAAAGTTCCCATATTTGTCATTTTAGGGAATTCACCAAAAAAGACCTCTTGTTCTTTAAGCTCTCCTGTCTCTTTATTAATTAAACGAAAACGCACATGTACAGGAACAGAGTAATTCGCGTCATGCGCACGCGCTTCATCCACTGTATATTTACTTTCCTTCATCTCATAATCTAAAAACTCAAGCTCCATTGTCTGAGCAAAGTTATCTATGGGAAAGACTTCTTTAAAAGCATCAGAAAGTCCTTCTTTTACAAAATCTTCATAAGATTGGGTTTGAATCTCAATAAGATTGGGTAATTCAAGTACTTCTTTGATACGAGAAAAACTACGACGGGTACGGTGCTTACCGTAGGCAACATCATGTCCTGACATTCTATCTCCTTTTATACGACAAGGTCGAATTCTATTTTATCGAATTAGCTGAAAATTCAGAAAACTAACATTTATGTAACAATTCTTATTTCTCTTTATTTTTTCGCCAAAAAAAGCAAGGTGAAATAATCTTCGCCTTGCTTCCAAAGCAATGGGGACAATATTTCCCAAGCTTTTTCCGACAACTGTATTTATATTCTACCAAATTTTTTGATTAATTTCAATTATAATTCTTGATTTTTTAAGATAAATAAGTAATTAAAAAATATTGACTTAACTCCTTCAGTTTTCTTAAAATACTCTGAATTTTCAAACTAAAAAACTAACTAATTTTATCTTTAATCTTTAAGTTTATTTTTATTCTTAATATTACCTAAATCTGAAATTTCAACTTCTTCTAAACGAAGAAGACGAATTTGTTCTTGCTTTGCTTCAGCAGTTAATTTTATTTTTCCATCACTTCCAATGACACGCCACCAAGGAAGTTCATACTTTTCTGACAGGCTATGTAAAATTCTTGAGACTTGACGTGCACCATTTATAAGTCCAGCACGATTTCCAATTTCTTTATAAGAAGCAACCTGACCATAAGGAATTTGTTGAATCTGACAAATAATTTCTTGAGTGTCTTTCTTCAACCCCTCCATTTCTAATGACAAATTTTCTGCTAACTTTCTTACCATATAAGAAGCCTATCCTTAGGATGACGATACATCCCATCTCCTTCTTTAACTCCAAACGTCTTATAAAACTCGTCAAAGTTTGTAACCGTCACATTTGTGCGTAACTTTGCTGGAGCATGAACATCCATAGACAAGAGCATTTCTTGAAATTCAAGGCTGGCCTTCATTCGCCAAACAGTTGCCCATTGTTCAAAGAAAGCTCGATTATCATAATCTGCTTCTTTTTTAGCCGCAGTCAAAGCTGCTGCCATCCCACCGTTATCTGCAATATTTTCTGAGACAATCAGCTTTCCATTAGCTACACCTGCTTCAGTTTTTAAGCCGTCAAACTGAGTAATCATCTCTTCTTGCTTTTTCTCAAATGCCGAGTAATCTTCATCTTTCCACCACTTATTTAGATTTCCATCCTTATCAAATTGAGCACCATTATTATCAAATGCATGAGAAATTTCATGAGCAATTACAGCACCAATCCCACCATAATTTGCACTTGAGCTTTGCTCTAAACTATAAAATGGAGCTTGCAAAATAGCAGCTGGAAAAACAATCGTATTACTATCTGAACTATAGTAAGCATTCACCATATGAGCAGGCATGTGCCACTCTGTCTTATCTACTGGCTCGCTAAACTTTTCATAGTGACGTGCCGTTAAGAGTTGATCAAAATAAATTACATCTTGGTAAAGACTTTTATCTGAAACAATTAACTTTTTATAAATTTCTGCCAACTTATCAGGATAACCAATCATCGGACGAATACTATCTAGCTTTTCAATTGCTTTATTAGCAGTTTCTTTAGATAACCAATCATTTGCTTTTAATCTTTCTTGATAAACTGCAATCATCGACTCTACCATACGCTCGACATCTTTTTTTGCTTCCTCACCAAAGTATTTTTTTCCATAAAAAAGACCGATCACTTGACTGAAGTAATTTTCAGTAATATCTAGCTGATGCTTTTCTTGACTACGTGCCTCAGATACATTTGTTAGAAAACGTTGAAAAGCAGAACCTAAAATACGTAAATCTTCTGTTAGATAACTCGTCGCTTTTCGTGCCATTTTTACTAACATCCAACTCTTTATTAAAGACCAATTATCTAAACTGATAATACTTGAAAAATTCTCATAAAAACGATCTTCAAAAACTAAAACTTTTTCTGGTAATTCACCGACTAAATCTATAATTAGGCTTTTAAAGTCAAGACTTTCTAAATTCTCTATAAAATCTGATGTCTTTACAGGATGATAAAGCTCAGCATATCTTGCCCATTCTTCTGAAGTATTACTATATAGTGCAAGTAAACAATCAAACTCAACTGCTTCCCTTGCAATTTCTTCCGCATTTTCAATGGAGAATTTCTCCAAAATTTCAGCTGAATTTTTTTGCCAAAAATCAAGGAGTTCTTTTTTCCTTGGGTGATCCTCAGCATAGTAAGTTGTATCAGGTAATATCAATCCAGGACCTGTAAACTCTAAGGTATAATGCAAGGCATCTTTCATATCTACACCAACAGAAAGTGAAAAAGGTAAGCTTGCTTGTGACTTTAATAAAAGATCCTTTATCTGATGGGAGAAGTCTGAAAAGCTCGAAAGACCCTTTACTTTTTCTAACTCTAACTTCACAGCTGAAAAGTCTTCTAAATTCCTACTTTCCCAATCACCTGCTTTGATATAAAACTTAACTGCTTCCTTTAAAAGCTTATCCTCTGGCATATTTTCTATAAATTTTTTTAGGTCCTCTGCTAACTTTGCCTCATTATCTAAGACAAGCTCATCAAAGGCAGATATCCTTGGTTTATCTGCTGGAATTTCTGACATTTTTAACCACTCCTCATTTACAGATAGAAATAAATCATCTTGAACTCTTATCATTTTAGCCTCCATTTTTTTATTTCTATATTATATCAAATTTTAATTAATTCTGAAAATTCAGCAAATCTTATATTCTAATAAACAAGAAATATAATTATGTTATAATTATATTAGTAGATACTAATCAAGGAGGTTTATTTGTTGTTTATATTAAATTTACTAGCATTATATATTATTGGATATTTTATTATTATAAAATATTTTCAGATTCAGTCAGTCTCTTTCTTTCATAAATATAAATATATTAATAATTCACAAAAAAAGTTAGAGCTTTTTTTTAAAATACTATTTACAATAATTTTATTAATTTCCTCTTATCTTATCTTTAAAAATAAGAGTTCTAGTTATTTTTTTATCTCTCTTCTTTTAAGTTTCTTCTTTATCCAATCTTCTCTTCGAGTTTATTATGAGCTGACTTATGCAAAGAAAAATAAAGCTTATATTCTTTATAGTTTTGATAGTTTATTTTTACTAGGACTAATCATTATTTCTATATTCATGATAATATAAAAAATAAAACTTCTTAAGAAGTTTTATTTTTTATTTATTAATTAAGCGAAGTAGTCTTTCAACATTTTTCTTATTAAATTTCCCTGCTGTGAATCGTTCAATCTGTCTGAAAGGCATATTAATAATAAAGTAAACATTATTTGCAGTTAAAGGTTTTCCTAATTTTTTAAACAAATGATAAAACATCATAATAAATTTATAAAGTGATTTACCAAAGAAATTTTTATATTGTGCTTGATTAATGGTATCATTCATACCCAAGTCATTTTTAGGATTCCAGTTTTTTTCTGGTAGCTTTCTTGACAATAACCTCTCAAATTCTTTATCAGGAAGTTCTTGTACTAAAGCCTTAGCGTAGTAAGGGAAGTCTGTTTTTAAGTAAAGTTCTGACTTAACTCCTTTCAAGCTTATCTTTTCTTCTAGGCGAATGTCTTTGATTGAGCTTGCAATCTGAATTATATACTCTCCTTGTTCAAGCTCCCAACTATTTGTACTTTCATTAAAATATGAAAAATCTCTTTGACTGAGAGTTAGAGTAACTTGCTTACTTTCACCAGGCTCTAAGTCGACTTTATCAAATCCTTTGAGCTCTTTAATAGACCGAAAAATATCGGACTCTTTTTTCTCAATATAAAGCTGAACAATCTCCTTACCTGAAACTTGACCAGTATTTTTAACAGTAAATTTCACTGTCATCCCATCAATATTTAAATCTTGATATTCAAAACTTGTATAAGATAATCCAAAGCCAAAAGGATATAAGACTTCTTTATCTGCCGTTTCAAAATATCGATAACCTATAAATAAAGCTTCCTTATGTTCACTCGTTGCTTGCTGTCCTGGATAGTAACTTGCAGAGGGTATATCTTCATATTTTAAGGGAAAACTCTCAGATAATTTTCCACTAGGATTTCTTTTCCCCAGTAAAATATCTACAATAGCCTCAGCTGACGCTTGCCCTGATAAATAAGTATGCATAATTGCCTCTACATCATTTACAAAAGGAAGTTCCAAAGCTCCTCCAGCAGATAGTATGACAATAATATTTTTATTTAGCTTTATAAGTTCAGTGATTAGCTCTTGTTGATTTTCAGCCAATCTCAAGTCTTCTCGATCTACCCCTTCAGCTTCACGACTTTCATCTAAGCCTAAAAAGAGCAGGATTGTCTCTGACTTTCTAGCTAAATCTATAGCTTCTTGACTAAGTTTTTTACTCCTTCCTGACATTCTTTTAAATCCTTGAGCATAGCCTACAATCTCTAGTTCTGATTCTTCTAAAATTTGTAAGGGGGAGCTTATTTTGTAAGGATTAATCAAAGAACTTCCAGCCCCTTGATAGCGAGGATTTTTTGCAAAATCTCCTATAACTGCAACTTTTTGTCCCACTTGTAAAGGAAGAATTTGCTTGTCATTTTTTAATAAAACAATAGATTGGCTTGCTGCTTCTCTTGCTTTTTGATGATGTTCTTCATAATCTATCTCTAACTTTTCTTTATCATCCATTCGAGTCTTAAAAATCAAGGATAACAAATGATCCACAGCATCATCCAGTATAGAAAGCTCTAGCTCACCTGTCTTAACAGCTGCAACTATCTCTTTATCTGTAATCCCATTTGTTGCAGGCATCTCAAGTTGATTATGTGCCTTTAAGCCTGCAATACGATCATTATTTCCTCCCCAGTCAGTTACCACTACCCCTTCATAGTTCCACTCATTATAAAGGATGTCATTCATTAAATGTTGATTTTCATTTGCAAATTCTCCATTTAATTGATTATATGAAGACATTATGGTCAGCGGCTGTCCTTCTTTGATAACCTTTTCAAAAGCCGAAAGATAGATTTCTCTTAAGGAGCGTTCATCAACAATTTCATCAATCGTCATCCGCATATGTTCTTGACTGTTCACTGCAAAATGCTTGGGACAAGCTGAAACTCCTTGGCTTTGAATTCCTTTAACCATTTCTGTTGCAAGCTCCCCAGTAAGATAGGGATCCTCTGAAAAATATTCAAAATTTCTACCACATAAAGGGTTACGCTTGATATTTAAACCCGGACCTAAAAGAACACTCACTTCTTCGCTTCTAGCTTCTTTTCCAATACCAGCTCCTACTTCTCTCAGAAGCTCTCTATCCCAGCTATTTGCCAATGTTGCTGCTGTTGGATAACAGGTTGCAGGTAAGCTTTTATTTAATCCTAAATGGTCTGCCTTACCTCCTTGCTTACGTAATCCATGTGGACCATCTGTTAGCATGATAGACGGAATATCCAAGCGTTCAATCGTTTTTGTATTCCAAAAATTTTCGCCTGACATTAAAGAGGCCTTTTCTTCCAATGTCATTTTTTCAATTAATTCTGAATATTTCATTTTATTTTTCCTTTGGCTTTATTTTTAAAAAAAGTAGAGAGAATTTATATTACTCTCTACTCTTAATTTTTTAGTCAAATAAATATGTTTCTAGCGTCGCATATAAAGAATTATGCATACTTGTTCTTAAGCCATTTGCAATTGCTTCTGGATGCTCATCGTAAGCTTTCTTCAGAGTTTTTTTATTACCTGAAACTGAATAAGAGCCTAACATCAAGTCATTTCCTGAAATAACCGCATTTGCTGGATTCATATGACCAAACTGTGCATCTGAAGATACTACACCATCAAATCCCCATTCCTCACGAAGTAGGCCATTAAGCAAGGCAGAATTTGCCCATTTTCCATCAATAATAGAAAAGCTAGACATTGCACCTGTCACACCACTTTCTTTTGTAACCATTTCAAATGATTTCATATGGATCTCACGGATTGTTTGCTCATCAGCCCACACTGCAAGTCCAGGTGTACGTGCATTTGTTTCTTGCTCATTCATTGCAAAGTGTTTCATATAGACAGTGACACCTAAATCCTCTGAAGCTTTAACAATTCCTGTACCAATCAAACCATTTAAGACTGGATCTTCAGACATATATTCAAAGTTACGTCCTCCAAAAGCATTACGGTGAATATTTAATGTTGGTGCATACCATCCATGAACGCCAAGTGCTTTTGCTTCTTTAGCAATAGTTTCTCCCATTGTATAAGCCAATTCTTGATTCCAAGTTGAAGCAACAACAATTTCAGAAGGATAAGCACCAGCTTCAAATGACTTGAAGAAATAATTAATTCCTGCTGGCCCATCAAGTAAAACTGTTGCTGGAACACCAAGCTCATCAATGGCGTTAGTATGCCATCCTCCGTCAGACACATAGTCAATCATTTGGTCAACGGTTAATTGATCGAGGAACTTCTCCCACTTTGGATCATCATAAGCAAGACCTTTCAAGTCTTCAAGTTTTAGATTGTTATCTGCACCTAAAGTTGGCATTTTTTGATCATCATTATAGTCAATATTATTGATACGGTCAATCACCTTACTTGAAGCTTCTGACTTATTATCCTCATCTGATGGATAGGTTCCTTCCCAGTCATTTCGAGAAAGGACATCAATCTCATTTTCAGACTCTGTAAATAAGTTTTGATACTCTGTCCCTGTGTCTGCATCTGCCTTATAAATAATTTCTTTCTTCAGATCATAGTTTAATGTCTCTTTGATTTCATGAACATTTTTTCCTAACTTAATCTCATACTTTCCTTTTTCAAGAACATAGTACTCATTTTTCATATCATAAGAAGCCATATCTCTTGTATCAAAGCTAAGTGTTATCGTTTCTTTTTCACCTGCTTTAAGCTCTTTTGTTTTTGCAAAAGTTATTAAGTTTATTGCTGATTTTTCAATGCCTCCTGTTGTGTAGGGAGCACTATAATAAAGTTGAACAACATCTTTACCTGCAACTTTGCCTGTGTTAGTTACCTCTACTTTTACTTCCATCGTTTCATCACTGAATTTTTGCTCCAAAACTTTCCAGTCAAAGTTTGTATAACTCAAGCCTGAGCCAAATGGAAATTGAACAGCCTTATCATAGCCTTTTTCATCATTATGATAATAAGTTTCATAGAAACGGTAGCCAACATAAATACCTTCTTCATAATTTAAATAAGCCTTATCTAAATTATCATATTTATAATCACCAAAATTTTCTGTAGCAGGTGCTGACTCTACATCATAAGCATATGTATCAGCCAAGCGTCCTGAAGGATTTAAATCACCTGATAATATTTTACCGATAGAATTCGTTCCAAATGGTCCAGGAGTCCCTACCCAAAGTACTGACTTGATACTTGGATAGTCATTAACAAATCCTAATTCAAAAGTATTTCCTGTATTGACAATAATTGTAACATTACTAAAAGTACTTGCGACAGTATCAATCAAGTTTGCCATTTCATCTGTCAACTCAAGTTGTTCTTTATCCATATCTGAAGCTTCAACACCTGAGCTTTGAATAATCACAAGTGCATTATCTGAATATTCTACCGCTTGCTTTAAAGCCTCATCACTTACTGTAGGCTCTACAAATTCTTCTCCTCCTCCAAGCATTGCGCCAATAACAGACGTCAAACCTGTAGAGGCTGTTCCTGTCATGCCTTCCATTTCAGGAAGTTCAGCATAGTAATCATGCAGTTCTTTATTGTAATCAATCCCTGCATTTTCTAAACCTTCAAATAAAGTCACAGCACGTGACAAATCTGTTCCACCAGAGCCTCCACCAGAAGATTTAAAGCTAAAGGCAGTAGATCCAAAGACATTAACTTTTTTATCTGCTAATGGTAAAGATTTATCTTCATTTTTTAGCAAGACCATACCTTCATCTGCAATTTCTTGTGAAATTTTATCTGCTTCTTTAATTGCTTCCTTTGCTTTTTTTGTTCCTACTTTAACCGTAATATGTTTAGATGAAAGAGTTACTGCCATATCTGTAACCAACGGTCCAAACTTTACAACTATAAATAAAATCAGAGCAATTAGAATCCCCCAAATCGTCCAACGTCGTGGGCGGCTTTTGAGCTTTTTATAAATCTTATTTTTTTTCTTTTCAACTTTCTTTTCCTCTTTATTAAGAGTTTTCAGATAAGCTTTTCTCTCTTTTTTCTTTTCTTTACGAAGTTGCTTATCCTCCTCGATTGCAACTTTCTTATCTTCTGCAGACATTAAAGAGATTTCTTTTTTTCTTGCTTTTTTAGCAAGTTTATCCTCTTTAAACTGTTGAAGAACGGTTTGTTTTAACTCCTTTTTGTTACTCACTGTAACCCTCCTTATTTTTTAGAAAACCTTTTCATAAATATCATTATATCTTAAAAAAATACAATTTTCAATAAAATTATTGTGATTAAAAGGTTAAAAATTGCGATTTAAAAAGTTAAAACTAATTTTTTTTAGCAATATTTCACTTTACTTTTTGTAGTTCTATCATTTGAATCCCGAAAATTGGTAATTCTAAATCTAAGCAAGTATCATAAATAAACTCTTGAAAGTCAATATTACGCTTAGGTTGCTGACTTTTATTATAATAGTCAATATCTTCTTGACTCACAAAAGGACTTTCCTTAATTTTTCTTAAATGCTTACGATCATCAATAATTTTAGTTGATAATTCTTCACGAATAATTTTATAAGTTCCACTGATATTTTCTAAATGAAGGCTTATTTTTAATAAAATCTTCTTCGCTTGTCTTAGTTTTATTATCTTTGTAAAACTATCATTATCCTGAGAAAATTTAAAAATATTTTCTTCAGGATAGCTTAAAAGAATACGATAATTTTCAGCCTGCTTACTAATAATACAATAATCATTTTGGAAAACGATATTCTTAAATAACTTAAAAACAAACTGATAAGCAAACCAACTTAAATTTCTAAAAGACTCTTTTGTAAATAATGAAATTTTTTCAGATAGATCATCTACAAAATATAAAAATAACTTCGAAGTATCTAATGAAACAGGATAGAAACTCTCCATTGAATAATAAGAAAACTTTAACATTACCTGAAGAAGGATATTTAAACTTACTAATTCTTTATAATCACGCAAATAAATATCTTCTTCAAAATCTATCATACCTTGAAGTGCTTGCGCTTGTACTTCTTCATAATGAACCTCTTTGAAAATTTGGATATATTTTTTATCTCTTAGATTAATAACAACATCATCAAAAGAAATCTTCTTAACTCGTGTCAAATGATCAATACAATAAACCTCACCTTCTG
>JBKECB010000042.1:0-6759 GCA_047974165.1 Lactovum sp. | reverse complement strand
TATCAGCTGCTCGCTTAGCAAGGGCAACTAAATAATGCTCACGCTTTTCACGATAATCACCCACGTTTACTGAAACATTAATATGATTGACTGTTAAGACACTTGCCTGCGCTTTTGCCATCGTCTCTAAACTGTCAAGAATCTTTCCATGTTTTCCAATTAAGAGGGCATCCTGTGCAGAAGATAGATTAAATAATAAGTTATTTTTTAACTTTTTACAGCTAATCTGAGCTTTAATCCCCATCCCCTCTGTAATTTGTAAAAGATAGTTTGAGATTGTATCAATAATACGCTGCTCATCAATATCTTTTGATGAGTGTCTATTATCCGACTTAGGTACTGACACAACTTGGCTACTTTCTTTTTCTTGAGATTTAACAGTTGCTTTGATTTCTTTAATCTTTTCTTCTTTTTCTTCTTCTGTCAAACTCTTATCATCTTGTATGCCAGCCTCACGCACTGCTTTAATTACTTTATTTAAACGTAAGGTTGCTTCCATCGCAGACTCAGCCTGTTCAATTTCCATATTTGACTGGTCAACATGACGTGTTGCCATACGATCGGCACGTCGAACTGTCTCTTCGTGAATAGGTTCAATATTTACACGCGCGCGTTTACGCCCTAAGCCTAAAAATCCATTTGATTCACGCTGTTCAATCTCAATATGTGAGTTTTCACGAGCAACCCCTTCGCGTCTTAAACCACGCTCTATTGCTTCTTCAACTGTATTTCCAGTATAAGTAGCCATATTTCCTCCTTATAAATAAAGTTTGTTTCTTTCTTTATCCATTATTAATTAATTTATTTTTTATTTTTTATTTTCTTTAAAGCACGTTTATGTGCTTTTTTCTTATCTACAATTATCTGCTGCTTTTCTTTACGCTCGGCAATAATCTTATAAGGATTTGCAATTAACAAAGTTTGTAAGACTTGAAAGGCATTTGAAACTACCCAGTATAAGGAAACTCCGGCTGAAAAAGTCATCGCCATAAAGAAAATCATAACCGGCATAATAACCATCATCGAAAGAGACATCATGTTACGTTCTGGTGATGATTTTGACATCAAATAAGAACTCAAAAATGTAAATAATGCCGCAAGAATCGGCAAGATAAAAGTTGGATCTGTTTCTGATAAATTCCATAAAATAAAGTTCTCTGGAACATTCCAAATCTCAACAAAGTCAACATTAATCAAAGCTTGATATAAAGCCCATAAAAATGGCATCTGTATCAAAATAGGTAAACAACCGGCATAAGGATTGACATTATTTTCAGCATAAAGCTTTTGCTGTTCTTCTTGCATCTGTTGACGTGAGGTCATGTCTTTGCCTGGATATTTCGCTTGGAGAGCCTTGATTTGAGGTTGGAGTTCCTGCATCTTTTGTGAAGACTTTATCTGGATATTCATTATCGGCAAGAGCCCTGTACGAATAATCAAGGTAATCAGAATAATCCCCAAGCCAATTGATCCACCAAAGCTTAACCAATGAATCACGACCGCAAAGTAATAAACAATCTGATTCCAAAGACCTGTACTTGAAGAATCTAAACCTGATTTTGAACAGGCTGAGAGTACAAAGAGACCTACTGCGATAAGTCCAACTAAACTAATTTTTTTATATTTCTTTTTCATTTCTACTTCTTAATTATATTTGACTTTGTCAATAGATGAATCAAGTTTTTTTCTAAACTTACATAATTATACTCTTCTATTCCTTTTCGTGCAATAACAACGAAATCCACAGCTTGAAGATGAGAAGAGTGGGATTTAACAAGTGAGCGAATCTGCCTCTTCAGACGGTTACGTGTCACTGCATTTCCTATCTTTTTTCCTACAGATAAGCCTAAACGGAAATGTGTTAAATTATTTTCCCTTTGATAAACAATAAATGCACGGTTCGCAAAACTATTTTTATTTCTAAAAAGAGCTTCGAAGTCGCTCACTTTCTTTACACGGAAAGATTTTTTAATTGCCAAAACAACTCCTCTAAACACAAAATCTTTCCTAATTATAGCACATTATCACTAAAAAAGTATCGACAAACTAATATTTTTTATTATTTATAACTTTATCAGCTACTTAACTTGTAGACGATTTTTTTAATTTTCAACAACTTTTCTATAAATAAAAACAGACTCTTTAAGCCTGCTTTTGATTATCTAAAAATTCCTCGAGACTTAAGGCAAGCTTAAGATGTTTTAAGTACTTACTCAAAGCTGGAATTACTGGCATTTCAAGACTTGCTTCTTTTAAAATCTCCTCTTGACTAAAAACACTAAGCTTATCACCTTGCGCCAATATTTTTCCTTCTTTTAAAATGACAATCTGATCAAAAGTTTCAAGGACAAAATCCATATCATGCAAGATAGCAATCACTAACTTTCCTGCTTCTGTTAATTTTTTAATTAGAGCTTTTAGCTGCTTTTTCCCTTTCATATCTTGTCCTATCGTTGGCTCATCTAAAATAACAACTTGAGTATCCATCGCTAAAATACTGGCAATCGCAATCTGCTTACGCTCAGCCAAGCTCAAGTCATAAGGATTTTCTTCAAGTCTATCTTCTAGATTAAATTCAGAAATAGCCTCTTTTGCTGCTTGTTCTGCCTCTTGTCTTGTTTTTCCTAAATTAAGCGGGCCAAACATAAGCTCATCTAAAACACGACTTTTAAATATTTGATCATTAGGATTTTGAAAAACATAAGCTATCTTTGAAGCTCTTTGAGTTAATTCCATATCAGTTATTAGAAAATCATCTAAAAAAATATCACCTGAATCAACTGTTAAAAGTCCATTTAATAACTTCATCAACGTTGTTTTTCCTACCCCATTTTCTCCAATAATTGCAGTAGATTGACCATTTAAAATTAAAGAAAAATCTTTAAATATTTCTAACTCCTGATAGGAAAAGTTAATATCTTTAAACTTTATTTTTGTCATCTTAAAAGCTCCTTTAAGTCTTTTTCTGTTGAGGGATAATTATCATTTTCCATCTTTAAGTTTAACTTCCTCCCAAGCTGAGTATAAATGGGAGCTTCAACTCCAAACTCAGCTAAGTCTTCACGTGAGAAAATCCTATCTGTCTCATCAATATCAATCAAGTTTCCATCATGCATCAAAAGAACACGGTCAGAGTATTCTGCAATCTTCTCCATTTTCTGCTCAACCATTAAGATTGTTATCCCTTTTTCTTTCAATTTTTTTACAAGTTCAAAAATTGTTCGAGTTGACTGAGGATCTAGCTGGCTGGTTGGTTCGTCTAAAAGAAGAATCTGAGGAGACATAACTAAGATAGAAGCAATCGCTACATGCTGCATTTGCCCACCTGATAAACTAAAAGGAGAACGGTCAGAAAGTTCAGAAATATCTAATTCTTCCATAATAGCTCTTACCTTTTCTTGTATTTCCTTTCTTGGAAGTCCCAAGTTTTCAAGACCAAAAGCAATCTCTTCAAAAACGCTAGTCCTTGCACCCGTCATCTGTACAAATGGATTTTGGAAAATTAAGCCTACTGAACTTGCAATTTCTGACAGCTCAGCCTCTGGTAAGGACAAGCCTGCTATCTTTATCTGTCCTGCATAAGTTCCCTTAAAAAACTGAGGAATTAGACCTGATAAAGCCAGAAGTAAACTTGACTTTCCAGCACCATTTCCTCCAATAATTCCAATAAATTCACCCTTTTTAATTGTAAAATTAAGATTTTTTAGCACTATTTTTTCTGTTTTAGGATAACGATATTTTAAGCTTTTTACTTCTATTACAGCCATTGTACAAACCTCCAAATAAGATAGAAAAATAGAATTAACCACAATAAAATTGGAAGACTTTTTTCAGCCAAATATTTCTTTTCTTCTCGTACAAAAGTAGGCTTTCCTACTCTTGAAAAAGCACGCATTTCTAGAGCCATGGATCGTTCACGACTCATAATCAGAGAATTAATCACAACAGGAACGATCAGTGGAAAGAAACTTTTTATCCTTTGAAATAAACTTCCTGTAGTTTTCAAAGCTCGAGATTTTTGAGCATCTGTAATGGTCTGGATTGTTTTCATCATTTCGGGAATAATCTGAAAAACAGATAAGATAACATAGGCTAAGCGAGCGGAAAATCCTTTTTTTACCAGTAACATCGTCAACTCTTCAGGATCAATCGTAAAAACTAGCAGTGAAAATGAAGATACTAAAATCAAGACACGCAGGCATATTTTCCCTGCATGAATCATTCCCTCACTATAAAACTTTAAGCTTAAGATTGAAAAAAGATGGCTTTCATTACCCTTAAAAAATAAAGACTGTACCACAAAAACCATTAATAAAGTTAGAGCACTTACCATAAAAAATGAAAGACTTCTTCTTAAGCATTTTGCAAGAGCCAGAAGAATTAAAAGAAAAAGAAAAAGAGAAGACAGAAAAAGAAGATTTTTAGTACTGTAAGCAATCACAAACATTAAAAATACAAAAAGAAGCTTTGCCAGAGGAGAAATCCTATGAACAAAGCTATTTCCTTTTGTATAGAGACTAAAGGTCTGATTCATTGAAAGTCTCCACCTTATTTTCTTCATACATACTTATTAACGTTTTAGGTAGGCTCTTAAAGATTAGAAAGGCCAAGATAGCAACAACAAGCTTATCTGGAAGGTCAATCACAATTTCATCACATAAAGAAGAGAACCAAATTGGAAAATCTTTTTTAATCATCCAAGTATAAACTGCATCACCCCAAATATTTCCAGTCATTCCATCCCAGAATCTAAGATTTAAGGGGGTAGAAACTAAAACAGCCGTAAATCCAGCACTCAATCCTAAAATAATAACACGTCCAAAATCTTTAATAAATCCAGTTTTTGCCAACACACCTGCAACAATACCAATTGCAATCTGAGTGAGAGCATAAGGCCAAGCCATTGGGTCTGTAGTAACTGTAACAATCAAATTATTAATAAATCCTACAATCGCTCCTACAATAGGTCCGGCTAGCATTGCTGATAAAATCGTACCAATTGAATCTAACCATAAAGGTAGCTTTAAAAATACTGCCAAAAACTTCCCAATAAAGTTAATCCCGACACCCACAGGGATTAAAACAAGTGCAGCAGTTGATAACTTCAACGTCCAAATAGATTTTTTCATCTTATTCCTCCTTGCCCTTAATTATATCAAAAGTTTTGTAGAAACTATATAACATCTTGTTTATTTTCACCATACAAAAAATTACTTTTCTTTCAATTTATACTTTTTAATCATCTTATTCTTATTATTATTATTTTTTTATTTTATTAAAGCGTTATCTAAAAAAATTAGAACTTTTTATTTTCTTTTTCCAAAAGAAGTTTTTCATTTCTCTTGTAAAAGAAAAAAACACTGATTGAATGCCGTGTGTTCACTCGGTGTATTGATCCCGCGACTAAGTCAAAGGGGGTACTCTCGCTTTTGCTAAACCAAAGGTGCAAAATGTCCTGGTCCCATGCAATACAAATATATAGTCGGTCAAGTTTGAATGAACTCGCACATTCCAGTGCTTATATTATATATAATATCAAATTTATAAGAACTCGTCAAGAAAGAAAAGAAAACGCCTACAGTTAGGGTCTCTTCTTGTTTCTTATTTTAGTTATAAAACCTAAAGAAAATAAGGATTATTTCGCGTAAGAGAAGCAATTTCAGCGAGCATTGCAAAAATGGAAGAAAAAATGATAAGCATGAAAATCAGCAGGCTACACTTTTTAGCTCAATCTGAACGTCAAAATTTAGAAGTCGATAAACTCTTAATAGGATCCCATATTGCAAAAGACTAACAACTATAGCGATAAACAACGCCGACGCATTAAAGCGAAGAAATCCTTTGACATCAATAAAAATTTCTTTTTAAATATCAATATTTCCTACCAAGACTAAAAATTGAGCGTAAATACCAATAATACTTGAACTTACAGTTAGAACAAGAGTAGTTAAAAGGCTTCTCCACTTGAGTTTGTGGACTGATCAAATAAAAGAAAAGCACGACAAAGAAAGGTTCTAAGAGGAATGTAACCAGTAAAGTTTACCAATTATCAAATAGTGAAAGATTTTTTAATAATATTCTTATCATCACATGACCTCGACTTTCCCTTGAATACGAATTTTATAGAGTAATGATCGAAATGCTTTATAAGTCAAAGCGAACCAGAAACACAAAATCAGAAACCATCGAGTAATTTTAACCACGAGAATTGAGTCTCTCCGGTAAGCAATGCGATATAAACCTTTAAGTCAAATTTGAATATTTCTTTTTCAACAGAAGCATACTTATAAAAGAGAAAATTATAAAAATGAAAAAGGATGTAATGTACAATGTCTCATTTATTAACTGGGTTTCAGTAAAGATATCAAAACTATCCTGTGCAAGGTATTTTAAAGGAAGCCAATTACTAATTTCTTTTATAGATTCTGGTAACAAATCATAATCAATAAAACAACCTGAAAAAAAATACATCATGAACATCACAACTAATGAAGCAGTCAGCACAACCTCTTTGCGCTTAAATAAAATGCCTAGGAGAGCGCCTATTGCTAAAGTTGATAATAAAACTGCTAAATAACATGAAAATAAATTGACCAAGCTAAGTATACTCGTGATATGAAGGTTGAAAAAAATTTTTAGATAGGATAACAATACAAAAAATTGAATGAGACCAGTGACACAATGAACAATTATTTGTGAGAGCAACACCTTTCTAATGCTTATATGTGAAAGATAGTATCTTTCTAGGATGCCATTATT
>JBKECB010000014.1:0-2178 GCA_047974165.1 Lactovum sp. | reverse complement strand
TCAAACAGATATAAATAATAACCAAAGATTTGCTTTCCATATCGTAATTCATTTTCATCATCAAATAGTCCAAAAAAACTTTCATGCAGATTACCATTTTGAATTTCTTTTTCAATCACAGGTATAAAGAATTTCCAAAATTCAGTATTACCATCTTTATATTCTTGCCCTCTTTGATGCCAAAAAAAAAGCCACGCTCTATCCTCATAACCATATTTTTTAGTTATTTCGATTAGTTTGTTTGTTGTTGAGGAATCAACTTCTATCATTTTTTTGTTGAAAATACTATCTAATTTCCACTTTGCTTTTTTATCAAGGGCAATTCTATTTTGAATGTCATCACTAAATTGTCGAATATTTTTATCTTCCTCAACCAGCTTCTGAACTTCAAAATACGCATTAGGATTTTTTAAATTCCTGAAATATTCATTAATGTAAAAATCATAATTATTTTCAATTTCTTTAAAAATCGAATCACTTTTGAAATCTTTGTATTTTTCATATTCTAATACAAATTCTTTGGGTGCGGCATATTTTGTAATACTTTCAACAACCATTTTTCTTGCAAACTTATTATCTCCACTTTTAAATCCTGAAGCAGCAGCATTTAAAATATTGTAAGAATCATTCGATTTATGAATTTTAAAGGCTTCTTTAAATCTTTTGGTTGCTAATTTATAGTTCTTTTTGTAAAAATCTAAATTTGCGAGATAGATATAATTTTGACTTAATGTGAATTTCTCTTTAGGTGTTTGAGAAAATAAAAATACCGAAAATAGGAAAAGGAAGAAGAAACTGTATTTCATTTGACGGGTTTTTAGTAGCATGTCGTATAACGGTAAAGTATATATGCAGTAGCGGAGTAGGGAAGTCGCAAGTTGCGGTCTAGACTGTCGTAAGCTACTTGCAAATTTCATTTGTTAAATTTAGAAAAAAGAAATGAATTTGCAAGTAGCGGCAAGAAAAGTAAAGTCGTTAAATTTGGCACTTAACCCGCTATTGCATATATACAATGTTGTGCGTAGGTTTTCTTTTATCTCCATTTGTTTACGTGTTCTACTTTGTCGTCAAACTGTGCAGATAATGACTTTATTCTTGATTTTAAAAGTAATTTTCTTCCATCAATTGTCCGTGTAAAAATCAAATCGCAAGAACCTACAAGTCGTTCCCATTGATTTTTAAAATATTCAGCCAAGTTCTTGTTTCGTCCAAGAGTTTCAGGAACGGAATGGTAATCTTTTTGCTTTACGAAAAGCACAAATCTATTTGTTCTGATAATTACATATCTTGGATTATCAATGGGAGCAATTATTTCCTGTAAAGCGTTGATGAAAGTAGATTTGTCAAAAGTTGTTCCACCATTTAAATGGCAGTAAACAGCACCGAAATTGTCAACCGTTGCTTCTACCTTTAATTTTGAATTATCTGTATGAATGACGTTTGCTTTAATGAGTGCGTTCAGTAATGCTTCTCCGATTTGTTTGATGTCTTTTGAAATATCCCGATATTTAAAATAAAGTCGTAAAGTTTTGTATGTCTGTCTGCCAAAAAACAAAACTCCGATTCCTGCAATAATTGTAAGGTATATGTATAAATCTTGAAGTGTTTTTATATTTCGTGCTGAACGACCCAAACCTTGTAACAAACCCTCAAGATAACCAAGTAAACTAAAACCAAGTGTAACTATTAAGTTTGCAATGGTCTTTGTGAGGTACATTGATTTTACGGCCTTGTATTCTTTTTCTTCAGGGAATGGTATTTTAATTTCTTCTACAAGATTTACGCCCGTTTCCAATGCTTCTTTCCAACGCTGCTTTAGGTTTTCTCTGTTAGCTGCTAACGAAAACATTTCAGCATTTTTCTTTTCGGCTTCTTCTTTGTGATAAATATTTTCAGATAAATTCAATCTGCCAATTCCGTTTTCAATAGTGGCTTCTTCTTTGAATGAAATACCTACAAAACTTCTAAAACGTCTTTGTAATAATTCAAAATCATCTCCGTCTGTCGCAGAAGTTGGATCAATACAGACCAAATGCCAAATGTTTCCTGTTTTGTTTTGATTACCGTTTTGCGTTCTGATGGCTCTGCCACGCATTTGGTTTGATAAAACAAACGAACCTACAAAACTTGCCAATATTAACGAATTGATTGCAGGAGCGTCCCAGCCTTCACCAAGCA
>JBKECB010000096.1:0-4659 GCA_047974165.1 Lactovum sp. | reverse complement strand
TGGCTGACTTGACCTCATCAAGTGTCTGAGCGGCAATGCTTTCTGCTTTTTCAGAGCCTTTTTTCAGGATATCATAAATATACTCCATATTTTTTGAAAATTCGAGACGGCGTTGACGGATAGGAGCTAGCTCACGATCTAAGATATCGAGGAGGTAGAGTTTAGTTTTTACATCACCTAAACCACCTGCTTGATAGTGCGCTTTCATAGCTTCGATGTCTTTTTTATCACCATCTTGACCGAAAATATCAAGATAGTGAAAGACCATATTGCCTTCGATGTGCCCAGGGTCGTTGAGATTGATGTGTGTAGGGTCGGTATACATGCTCATGACTTTTTTCTTGACAGTATCCGCATCGTCAGAAAGATAAATACCATTGTTTAATGATTTTGACATTTTTGCATTGCCATCAAGTCCTGGAAGACGGCCAGCAGCTTCATTTTTTGGAAAAATTCCCTCAGGTTCAACTAGGACTTCACAGTTATAGCTGCTATTAAAGGAGCGTACGATTTCACGTGTTTGCTCAATCATCGGTGCTTGGTCGTTTCCAACTGGAATGTGACTGGCTTTAAAAGCAGTGATATCAGAAGCTTGAGAGATGGGATACATGGCAAAACCAGCTGGAAGTCCTTCGATAAAGTTTTTTTGCTCAATCTCAGTTTTTACAGTAGGATTACGAAGAACCCGATTGAGAGAGACGAGGTTCATATAGTAGAAAGTAAGTTCAGCAAGCTCAGGGATTTGTGATTGGATAAAAATAGTTATTTTTTCAGGATCAAGACCCACAGCCAAGTAATCTAAAGCTACTTCTTGGATAGAGCTGATGATGGTTTGAGGGTCCTTGGCATGATCTGTTAAGGCTTGCTGGTCAGCCATCATGACAAAAATATTGTACTGTCCTTCATTTTGTAATAAAACTCGATTTTTTAATGAGCCAACATAGTGGCCGATATGAAGTTTTCCTGTAGGACGGTCTCCCGTTAAGATAATTGGTTTTTTCATTGCATTTCCTTTTAAATTAAAGAATAAAAAAAGCCCACGAACAAAAGTCCTAGGGGCGAAAAATATCCGCGGTACCACCCTATTTTATCACTTAGAGCTTATTTATGATTCAAATAATTTGTTTATTCCAGTTCCATTTCACTTTTGAAAATATTGGTTTACACGACCACCAACTTCCTATAGATTTTCTAAAAAGTTACTCCTTCTGTTAAGAAAATTTTAAACTATAATGGAAAATAAGTCAAGTGCTTTATGTTAAAATAAAAGAATGAATAAAACAGACTGGTCTCTTCCTTTGAGAGAGCGACTTTCGGAAGACTATTTTAAAGAAATCATTCACTTTATCAATGAATCTTATCAGGCAGGTCCCATTTATCCACCAGAGAATAAGATTTTTGCTGCGATTGAGCTGACAGCACTTGCTGATACGAAGGTGGTTATCATGGGACAAGATCCTTATCCGCAGCCTGGAAAGGCGCAAGGCCTTGCTTTTTCTTATCCCTCAGACTTTCCTCTAAACCGTGCAGATTCGATGACTAATATCCGAAAAGAGTTATATAATGAAGGAATTAAAAAAGAAGGCTCAGACTTGACGGAATGGGCAAGACAAGGAGTTCTACTTTTAAATGCTGTCCTGACTGTTCCTGAAAATCAGTCAAACGCACATGAGGGTAAGATTTGGGAAGCATTGACAGATGAGATTATCAAGATTGCTTCAGATGATGATAGGCCCAAAGTATTTATTCTCTGGGGAGCTTTTGCAAGAAAGAAAGCAGTTTTAATTAGTCAAGACAAGCACTTGATTATAGAAAGTTCACATCCATCACCATTATCTGCAAGCCGAGGATTTTTAGGCTCAAATGTTTTTCTAAAAGCTAATCTTTTTTTAAAGGAATCAGGCCAAGAAGAGATTGATTGGTCAAAATAATAAAATATAAATAATAAGAGAAGAAAATACTTTTTATGTACCGGAAATTCTTGATGTTTACAGATGAATAAGGCTTATGACAGCATGCTTTAACAGGCTGGGAAATACGCTCTACAGGGATTGGATAGCATGGACTTAAACTCTTGACTATCAAGATGAGAGCTCTTATAAAATCACAACGGATAATCTCGACTATTTTGTAAGAGTGATATTAGTTAATGGAAATACATTTGGAACTATAGATATAGATATTGATTCGAGTGATTATGTGGGCAATATTGTTGAGATAAAAGAGGTCTCAGAAGCAAAAATTTACTTATTTTACTTATATCGTAAAGATGTTACTGATTTCAAGTATAAAGTTTTAGAAGGAAATATTATTATGGAAAAAGTGGAAAAGAAAAATAATTAAAAAAATACAAAAGGATTGACTCTTAGTAAAAAAAGTGTTACACTAATACAACTTATTTATACCCAGGATATGGCTGGGCGTCTCTACTTCACACCAAATGTGAAACAATAAGCTGTTTTTTACAACTTATTAAAACTTACCTTGTCAGATGACAAGGTCTTTTTAGAAAGGAAAAACAATGAAAGAAAAATCTTCTGTACTGCGTCAGTTAGCTGAGCTTCATATGCATATTTCGTCAAGTGTAACACCTGAAATCCTTTGGGATTTGGCACATGAGCAAGGGATGAAATTACCCGCACGTGATTATTTTGAATTTGCCAAGTCGGTAACGATCGAGGGGCAGGTGGGTTATGATGAATATCTGAAAATGTATGATTTACTTGAAGAAATCCAGTCAACACCTGAGTCAATGTTTCGATTAGCTGAGCAAGTAACCACACGCTTATATCAGCGTGATCATATCAATCTAGTAGAGATTCGTATGAATCCCATGCTTCGCTCACGAAAAGGTAAGATTGATTTGGATCATATCATTGTTTACACCTTACAGGGCTTGGAACGCACTCGTTTGAAATTTCCAGAGTTAAAGCTTGGTCTTATTTTATCCATGGACCGTCGATTTTCAAAAGAGGTCAATAGTATTATCGTTGAAAAAGCTATTAAATATGCTGATCGCGGGGTGGTTGGTCTTGATTTGGCAGGACCGATTGATAAAGGCTTTCAAATTTCAGATTTAGAAGGTCTCTCACGCCGTATTCATGCAGAGGGCCTAGGCTTGACTATCCATACAGGAGAAGCAACAGATGCAAGCGAGATGTGGGAGGTGGTCCAAAAGCTAAAACCTAACCGTATCGGACATGGTATTGCCTGTGTGCATGATGAGGACTTGAGAAACTATCTGCGTGATCATCAGATTGTCCTTGAAACTTGTCCCTCCTCTAATCTTCAGACGCTGGCTGTCAAAGACTTGGAGGAGATGAAGTCTAACTATGAGATTTTGCTTAGAGATAAGGTTCCATTTACTATCAATACAGACGGGCCAATCTTGCAAAATACAACCTTACCCAAAGAATATCAGATGCTTTTAGACCATCAGATTTTAACAGAAGCACAAGTCCTTGAGATTAATCAACGGGCACATGCTGTAAGTTTTATCAAATAAAATAAAAACGAATGATCTTGTTTCATTCGTTTTTTTGTTAAAAAGTTTAGACAAGCTTTGCCTCAAGTGTCATATTAACAGCTGATAAGGCCTTTGAAATAGGACAGTGAAGCTTAACAAGCTCAGCTAGCTCTAAAAATTCAGACTCGGAAATCTCAGGAATTTGACTTTCATTAGTTAAATGAATGTTTGTAATTTCAGGTCCATTTTCTGTTATAGCGAAAGTTACACTGGCTCTTGTATCTACAGCTTTTACTGTAAATCCTTTTTGATCGAGCTGATCAGAAAGTGCCATGCTAAAACAAGCAGCATGTGCTGCTGCAAGTAGCTCTTCAGGTGTGGTGATTTTTGCTTGACTTTCGGCACGAGCTTTAAAGTTATAGGGGGTGTCTGTGAAAAGTTGTGAGGATTCAGCAGAAATAGTCCCAAAACCTTCTTGTAAATTATCTTCCCAATGCGCAAAAGCTCTTGAAATATTTGTCATATCTTTCTCCTTTATAAAATGATAATGCTATTATATATTTTTTTTGATCTAAAAATAGAAAAATTGCTCAAAAAAGACAAGCTTAAACTCAGCTTGTCTCTTTGAGATGGCAAATAAATTGAAACCATAGAATTCCTGCTCTAAAACTATGGGTTAAACGAAGCATTTTCTTGGACTAGAGTGTTTCTTTATGCTTTAATTATAGAAAATAATGAAACGATATGAGAGAATCAGCGAATGCCTTTTGAAAATCTTTTTCCCAGTGTGCAAAAGTTTTAGTGAGGTATTTCATATTTAGGTCTCCTTTATTTAAAATGTAAAAAACTTTTTACATTTTTATTATAATCTTTTTTTTAAAAAAAGGAAAAATAATGCTCAACAATTTGTTTTCCAATCTCCCACAAATATATTAAACTCAAACTAGCTTAACAGACTACTTTAGTAGACAAAAAGAAAGTTAGTTGAGTTAGAAATACGACTGAAAGTAGTGACTGTCGAGTAAAATCAATAAAAAATATGTTAATTACTAAGAAAATATATAGCTAGGAAGAAATATAAAAACCTTTTCATAGGATATCTTTTTTCTTGATAATTTTTTAAAAAAAGTACAATACTTGTATAGACAAATGACTTTGTCAAGCATCAGCGACTGTAAATCTAACGATATAAA
>JBKECB010000093.1:0-4452 GCA_047974165.1 Lactovum sp. | reverse complement strand
TCCATTACTCTTCTCCTAGATCAACATGGATAATATGTTCATGTGAAATCATTACATATCCTGTTGAACTTATATTGTTTGTTTCTTTCTCTCAAGTTGAGACTCAGCTCTTAACTGCAGGTACTTGGATGAAGTGTTTCCCCCCACCCTTCAATTGTAGATGTTCAAACTTGTGTGAGTGCCCCTTGAAGAAGTATCTTATATCTTCATACTCATCTCCTTTTGATTGCTCTATCTTTCTCAACATTCACTTATCAAACTCTCCTTTGATAAGATGTCCATGTTGGAAGTGGTAAGGTTCATCAATAAGTTCATCTTGGTAATCAAACTCACTAACGTAGATCTCATCCATCTTATCATACTCTTTAAGGAAAAGAGCTAATAGTAAGTTGATTGTTGAATTGATGTCTTCACCATTCTCTCTTGCTTTCTTACCATTCCTTGACTCATCATGATTTCCATGTATTGATCTATAATTAACCTTTGCCCCTGTTTTCTCATGCACGTCTTTGATTAGGTATGCTAATCTGTTTGCAACATGCATAACCTGATCAGTCACCTTCATCCTTCTACCAATTTGTTGTTGAGCATGGTGTTCATTCTCAATAGAGTCTCCTAAGTTAATCAGTTGGATTACACTCGCCCCATCCCAATTCTTAATGATAGACTCATTAAGTTTCGTAATGTCTTTATCTGAGTGGTCGCAATCTAGATAGTGAATATCACCAAAGATAAAGTATTGAAATCTATCAGTTGTAGGTTTCTTAGTTGTAGTCTTTTTAACCTTTAATGGTTTGATAGTTGGCACTACATACTCTTCAACAAAAGTCTCATAGAAACTTTCATTTCTTATTTGTTGGTTAAGTTCTTTTCTTTGTGCAGCAATCTTTAATTGCTCTTTCTTAATATTGTTTTCTCTCCTTGCTTGAGAGACAGAGAAGGACTGCCTATCTTGATACAGTTTCTTCCCCACCCTATACCCCGACAATCTCCTTGAGAGATCTGTCTGGTCTATATCATTTTCTTCTGAAAATTCTTTAAGTGTTTTTTCTTTTAGTTCATCTGCTTCAACTAAAATATCTTTTCATTCTTTCTTCATATTATATAATGTCATCAATGCTTAATTGCACATTTTCCTTTCCGAAGACAACTTCTGCCTTCTCTTTAATTTCTTCTGTTTGTTCTGTTGGGGTGTGGGTGTACATTAGTTTTGCTCCCTTCTTCCCTTCTTGGTGTCACCTTAGGTCTTTTCTAACTCTTACTAATTCTTCTTTGAACTTAAGTTTACCTAATGCTTTATAATTATTAGAACCACATCAATGTTTGAACTTGGCGTAGTTTTCTGTTAATGTTATTCCAATCTCCATCTCTTCATATTCTGCAGCATGGTCATCTAGTGATCAAGCATGAACAGGGTTTGAGATAATCTTCATTCTATCTTCTATCTCTTTAGACCTTACAGGGATTGTAAATGTTTTGTTTGTTAAATATCTTACCAATCCTTGGATTGCTAATAGTGCTAATCTTTCTTTAGCTTCTTCATTCATAATATCCTTCTTCTTGAATTCTGCTTCCTGCTTCTTAGTAGGAATGAAATCAAATGGGATGATTATAAGTCTCCTTCAAATACCATTTGTCTGGTCATTGAATCTTGGGAATCTATTTGTTGCCCCAATGAATCTGATTGTTGGGTATCAGGTAAGTTCATGACTAATGTTTTTACCTTCAATATTAATAGGATCTCCTGTTATTATGGATTTAAATTTTGGTGAAGATTCAATATATGTATCTTCTAATTCTGGAATAGAAATTAGTTTCTTTCCAATAAGTGAGTATGCACCGAATTGAGATTCTAATGACTTGAAGTTCATTGCTGATATGTATTCTCTACTGAATAGGTTAGTCATCATTTCAAGGAAAGTTGATTTACCATTCTTTGCATTTGGCCCGTAAAGGATTAACCCTTTTTCAAATCCTGAGTTTTTAGAATACATAATTGAACCTGTGAATTCCATTAGTGCATCAATCTCATCTTGATTACCTTGTGTTCAGTCTTGTAATGCTTTATCTACTGCATCACACCTTGCATCTAGTTTGTAGTCTATATCAATACCAAATGTTAAGAACTCATTACCATCATAAGAGTATAGAGTTTGTTGTTTGATATCATATCTACCATTTCTAAAGTTGATCAGAGAGTTCTTATCATCTGTCTTATGTCTTTTTGAATGTACTTTAAGTGCATTAAAGAATTTTTTCTCATCTGCTTTTAGAGCTGAGTTCCCTGCTTCTTCAATGAACTTGTGATAGATATCTTCATCTACTACTTTATCATATCAAGGATTCTTATCCTTCATTCATCAGTTTCCATCAAAGAATGCTATACCATATACTATAGTAATGTGTTGTGCTAAACTAACATAGTTGATATCATTCTTACCTTCAAAGATACCGAATGCTTCATACTCTTGATCTTCTTTACCAATCTCTACTACTACATTTCTTTTGTTATCAGTCGCTCATTTAACTCAACCATCAACTTTGAATTTGAAATCTCTTGAAGTTAATACTGGAGAATCCATTATGTACTCATTAATAATTGTTAATACTTCGTCTAATTCTTTTCTCTTGCTTATGTCTGTGTTTCAAAGTGTAGTAGTTCAAGATCTAAGAGATTCATCTCTATTACCTTCTGCTCATTTTGTTGCAACTACTCTCTTTGCTGAATCACTATGTTGGTGCTTGATTGGTTCTAATCAGAATGGTAAGTCATCCAACTCATCCAAGTTCATTAATGCAGTGAACCTTTCACCTTGTGGGTGTCCTGTCACTTCAATGTCTGGTAAGAACTTAACAACCACATACCCCCCCTTCTTATCTCCATAAGCAGGTATTCTTGTATCAATGTTGATTCCTATTAAGGACATATCACCATTAGATTGTTTCTTTCTTTTTTCACCTTGTGGATCTTTGAATAAGAAGTGTTTACCTTTTCCTGTATTTGATGTTATGCATTTCAATCCATATGATTGGATTACTTTCTGAACTCTATCAGCTTGTTCATTATCATCAATATCAATCAAGATATAACCCTTTGGAATTGCCATACCCACATTTGGGTGTGAACCTAGTTCTGCATAGGTAAATCTATTTGCTTCTTCTCCCCATTTTCCTACTGGTGTCTTTTGTTTATTTCTTCATACTTTATATTCTTGTGGATCTGCAGGCGCTTCACCTTCGACCTTTAATCTAAAGAATATCTTTTGTTTTAATAAGTCCATAATATTTCTCTTTTCCCCCTTTAATTTATTTCCTTAAGTGTGCTACAAAAGAATATTTAAAGGAAAGAGATTATATGATAAAATAATTTTGCTCTTTCATAGCACACTTAAAGAAATAAATAATTAAATTATTTATAACTTTAAGTTTTGTTTTATACAGTTTGTCCGAATCTTTTGTTAACGTAGTGGTGATCTTGTAAATCTGGATTGTAAGTATCTATTAAGATATCATTGTTGAATGCATCTTTACCTTTGAATTCTTTCTTAGGTGTTCATTCAATTTTTAAGTTAACAGTTTGTCCAATTAATCTTTTCAACTCTGTTAATACTCCTGAAACATCTTCTGCTAATGTTAACCCAAATGTTGTGAAGATTGCTTTGATATCTTGTTTACCTTTTACTACTGCATATTCACTTGTTTTGTGTTGTACAGTAAAGTAAGTTCAATCTCTTTGTCCACCATCAACTAATTTAACTTCTAGTTTGATACCGGCACCATTACCTGTTTTGTATTCAACATATTCAATGTCTTCAACTGTAGCAGTGTAAAGTCCTGGTTTTAGATCTTCAAATTCTGCTACTGCTACATCTTCAATTCCATCGAAGAATCCTGCTCCTGCAGATTGTGCAGCTGGTGCTGGTGTTGATGCTACAACTGGTGTTGCAGGTCATTCTGGTGCTGCTGGTGCAGCTGGTTTTGTTCCTGCTTCTGTAGCAGGTGGATTAGAAAGATCAATCTCTTCAATCCTAATGTCATCATTGTTATTAAACATATTTTCTCCTTATTTAATATTTTCTTTTATAGATTGATATGTAGGTCAGATTGGTCTTTCAATTCCAAATCTATTTCCACATAAGTAATCTGGTGTTGAATCTGTAATAAAGATTCTTGATTTTTGTTCAACACCTTCTTGATCTTTCGTAGTTACCATTACAACTGTACCGAAAGACATAATTCTTGATGTAAGTGCTTCAAATACTTTATGTTTGTCCACTCCCTTACCATTCTCCATTTTAGATTTTAGTGATGGGACTGCTCTTGTTTTCTTCTCTACACCTTCTTGATATTCTTCAACACTTTCAAATCCAATTAGGATTAGGTTGAAGTGTGGTGATACTGCTTCAATGAAAGCAACTAATGTATCTTTGAAATCTTTCTTAATATCATTTG
>JBKECB010000049.1:0-31035 GCA_047974165.1 Lactovum sp. | reverse complement strand
CCCTTTGAAAATTTCATGACCGATCTTGGCTCAGAGTATTGAATTCTTGAAAGTTCTTTCTGATTAAATTTTATCAAGTTTTTCTGCCCTTCAGAGTTTTGAAATTCTAAAAAAGTCTTTCCCATTCGTTGATAAATTTGACAGTCAAATAACTCTTCGAAATACTCTGTTGTTTCTTCTAGTTGTATTTTATTTTTTAAAAGTAGTTTCACTCTTTTATTTTACACTATTTTAAGCTATAATTAAAGAATGGACACTTTTGAAAAAATATTTCGTGACCCCATTCATAATGATATTAAGATCGAGCAGCGGGTCATCTACGACTTAATCAATACTCGAGAGTTTCAACGCCTCCGACGTATCAAACAGCTCGGTACCTCTTCTTTTACTTTTCATGGTGCAGAGCACAACCGATTTTCTCATTCTTTAGGTGTTTATTGGATTGCTAAATCTATCACTGATCATTTCAGTAAAAATTTCCCTGAAAAATGGGATTCTAAAGAAAATTTATTAACACAATGTGCTGGTCTTCTTCACGATTTAGGTCATGGAGCTTATTCACATACTTTTGAGCATTTATTTAATACTGATCATGAGAGCATCACTCAAAATCTTATTTGTTCAAAAACTACCGAAGTCAACGCAGTACTTCGCCAAGTCTCAGAAGACTTCCCTGAAAAGGTTGCCAGTATCATTAGCCATACTTATCCCAATCAACAAGTGATTCAACTCATCTCAAGTCAGATTGATGCAGATCGTATGGATTACCTTTTACGTGATGCTTACTATACTGGAGCAGTTTATGGAAATTTTGATCTTAAGAGAATCTTACATTCTATTCAGCCTTTTGATCAAGAAATTGTTTTTCCTATCAATGCCATGCATGCTGTTGAGGATTATATTGTCAGCCGTTATCAAATGTACATACAAGTTTATTTCCATCCAGCCAGCCGGTCTATGGAAGTACTACTTTCTCTCATTTTAAAGCGGGCAAAATTTTTATTCTCTAAGGAGAAAGACTATTTTGAGAAAAATTCTCCTTACTTACTGCCATTTTTTGAAAAAAACTTTAGTCTAGAGGATTACTTAAAACTTGACGATGGCGTCATGAATACTTATTTTCAAAATTGGATAGAAAGTCAAGACAAAATCCTTTCTCAGCTCTCTAGAGATTACATTAATCGTAAAGCTCTAAAGTCTGTTAAATTTACTGAGGAAACACAAGATAAAATCTTACTACTCAAAAAAATTATTGCTGATGAAGGTTATGACCCTGATTTTTATACTGAAATTCATAAAAATTACGACCTACCTTATGAAGATTCTAAAGTAAAAAATAGTTCATCAAAACTTTCTATTAAGATTTTAAATAAAGATGGAAGCTTAGAGGAAATCTCAAAACTTTCACCACTTGTTTCTAGTTTAACAGGAATTCAGTATGGAGACAGCCGTTTTTACTTCCCTAAAAAAATGTTTGAAAATCCAGATTTTACAAATTATCTTACAAATGACAAAATTAAATAATACGACGAAAGGATTTTATTATGATAAAACTCATTGCTCTTGATTTAGATGGAACAACTCTAAACTCTGAAAGAAAAATTACAAGCGAGGTTAGAGAGGCTATTGCAAAAGCAAAAGCAGCCGGGATAAAAATCGTTATCTGTACAGGACGCCCTTTACCAGGAGTTCAATGGATTTTAGATGAGCTTAACTTGCGTCAGCATGGTGATTTTGTTATTACTTATAATGGTGGTCTTATCCAACATGCTGATACAGGAGAAGAATTTTTTAGTCAAGGCATTAGTTCTGATGAATTTTTAGACATTGATAATGCCGCTCGTAAAGCCAATCTACATATCCATGCTTCTACTCGTGATGCCATGTATACTACTAATCGTGACATTGGTTATTATAGTGTCTTTGAATCTATTGAAGTTAACATGCCCCTACGCTATCGAACTGCTGAAGAAATTCAACAATTAGAGATTATTAAGGTCATGATGGTTGATAAAGCTGAAATTTTAGATGAAGGAATTGCCTATCTCCCATTTGAACTTTTTGAAAATTTCAATATGATTAAATCTTCACCTTATTTCTTAGAATTCGTTAACAAAAATGTTAGCAAAGGAAATGCCATCTTACACTTAGCAAAAAAACTCTTCTTAGATATCGATGAACTAATGGCTATTGGTGATGCTGAAAATGATCGTGCAATGTTGGAAGTTGTAGGTCATCCTGTTGTTATGGAAAATGGAGATAAAGATCTTAAAAAAATTGCCAAGTACATTACAAAATCAAATGATGAGTCTGGAGTTGCTTGGGCAATTAATCAATGGGCTTTAAATGAATACAAATAAAAAAGAGCAGTACTCTTTTTTATTTGTATTTTTGTCTCGAAATCTGTTCAGCTGACAAAAGACCAGGATCACTCATCCCTTGCACATCTTTACTATCTGCATTTACTTCTATAGAAAAATTATCTAATTCTTCAATTAACTTATTAATTTTCTTAAAAGAATTTGGCTGATATTCAAAAACATAACGACTCATAACTTTTTTAGCTTTTAATAAATGAACTTTAGCTTTATAAATTTCTTCAGTTGCTTTTGTTGTTTTCATTTTTTCTCCTCTCAAAGCTTCTTTAACTATTGTATCAAATTATTTGTTAAATATCATAAAAAGGGTTAGTATTTTCTGAACTTTCTAAAATTTCTATATCTTTTCTGAAAATTCTTATTTTTTCTGTCACAAAAGGAATGAATAAATGTTCCATATAGTGACCTATATCTAAAACTATTAAATCTGTTGAACAAATATCCAGGCCAACATGATAATAAATATCAGCCGTAATATAAATATCCGCTTCTTTTTTTAGTGCTTCAGGCCAAAACTTTCCCGCTGACCCTCCACAAATAGCTACTTTATCTATCTTTCGTGTCAAATCATGGTTATAAGTCACAAGACGTAAATGTTCTAAGTGAAAAACAGACTTTACTTTTTTAATAAACTGAGTCAAAGACTGTTCTTCTACTTTCCCTACCTTTCCTAAACCTGAAGGCATCAAACTCTCAATTTCTGTCATTTCTAATAATTCTGCAAAGTAATGATTTAAACCTTTTTCTAAAATATCAATATTCGTATGACTAATATAAACTGAAATATCTGCCTTTACCAAGTCAAGGACCAGTTTTTCTTGACTGTCTTGATCTGTTAACTTTGAAAGTGAATGGAAAATGATTGGATGCTTTGCAATAATTAAATCAACTCCTTTTTCAATTGCCTCCGCTACAGTCTGCTCACGGATATCTAAAGTGACTAAGATTTTTTTTACTTCCTTATCTGAACTTCCAATCTGCAAACCAACTGGATCACCTTCTTCTGCTAATTCCTTAGGACAAAATTTTTCATACTTTTCTATAAACTCAATTATTTTCATTCAACAAATCCTCAATCTCTTGTTTTTCAAGCTTTAATTTTTCTTTTTCAAGAAATTCTGAATCGGGCAAAAGATTCAATATTTTTTTAATTTCAGATAAACGAAACTGCCATTTTTTCTTAAAAACTTCTGATTTTTCTAAAAAAAGACCATATTTTAACTCTTTGTCTGTTAAATTCATCTTACCTTTTTGGGCAAATACAATCTCATAAATCTTCTTTTTTTCTTCTAAAATAAACTCCTTTTTTATTTGAAAATTATTTTCCTGTAACCAGTAACGTAAATTAGCTTCTTCATTATTTGCCTGTAAAATAAGATAGGAAACCGAAGTCAGCTTTTCTTTTCCTTTTTCTAAAATCTCTGTAATTAAACGACCACCCATACCTGCAATTAAAATCGTCTCTATTTTATCCTCTTCATAAATCGCATCAAGTCCATCAGCTAATCTCACTTGAATTTCTGGATAATCTTGACTTTGCTCTTTTGCAATATTAAATGGACCTTTAGCTACTTCACCTGCAAGCACATAATTCACTCTAGATTTTTCAACAAGATAAATGGGGATTTTTGCATGGTCAGAGCCAATATCTGCAAGACGACTACTTTGAGGAACAAGATCTGCTAAGGTTTGTAAACGTAACCCTAATTTATTCATTTTCTTCTCTTTTCTTTTGAGCGAACTGGCAACTTTCATAAATTGGACATATTTCACACTTAGGATTTTTAGCTGTACAGTGATAACGCCCAAAAAATATTAAATGATGATGACTCTTAATCCAGTCTTCTTTAGGAATAAATTCCATTAATTTTTTTTCTACATCTGTTGTTTTTGCTCTTTCTTTAACAATCCCAAGACGCTTTGATACACGCTCAACATGCGTATCTACTGCAATTCCAGGAATTCCATAAATCTCTCCTAAAACAACATTTGCTGTTTTTCTACCTACTCCTGCTAACTCTTGCATCTGCTTTTTATCTTGAGGTAATCCTTCCTCATATCCCCAGTCTAGAAGCATTTTAGAGGTCTTTATAATATTTTTTGCCTTTGTATGATAAAGTCCAATACTAGAAATATAGCTCTCAACTTCTAACAAATCTGCCACTGCAAGACTTTTAGCATCGGGATATCTTGCAAAAAGAGCGGGAGTTGCTTTATTTACTCCCTTATCTGTTGATTGAGCAGATAAAATTGTCGCAATTAATAACTGAAAAGCTGTCTCCCAATTGAGTTCTCCATGAGCTTCGGGAAACATCTCTTTGATAATCTCTAAATTTTCTAAAAACTTTTCTTTTTCCATATCAACTCCAAGGACCTTCAATAGGAATTGTAAAAGATCTCTCATTTGATGTTGAATATACATCATCATTATTATTTTTCAGCTGATATGAAAGTTCTCGTTCTTTTTTCTTTTCTTCTACAGCTGCTTTAGTTAAAATTCCTTCACTTTTCCAGTTCTTTAAAATTGCTTGGATATACTTAAATGAAAGTTTTTTATTTAAAGACGCTTCTTTTAAAGCTAAGAAAATTAAGTCTGAGCTATATTGATCAATCTCTAACCAATTTTTTATCTCCTCTATTTGAATTGGAGAAATCATTCCCATTTCAGCTTCAAAACTTTTTGCTAATTTTTGTAAAGAGTTATCCTCTTTTTTTTCTTGATTTACTTGATTAAGCTCATCTAACATTTTAAAGGTTGAACTAATATCAACCATCATTTCAGTCTGACCATTAATTTCAAGTAAAGTAATCTTCAAAAGATTATCTGCCTGCATTCTTTGAATACTCTTATTAATTTCCTGCAAAGACTTTCCCATTTGTTGTGCAATCAAGCTAGGAGCAACTTCTTTATCATTAAAAAAATAAAGCCAGACTAGGAAATCATCTGCTGAACGAAAGAGAGAGTCAAACTTATTTAGTATCTCTTTTGGCAATACTAAATAACCACTTATAAATTCTTTATAATATGTCATATCCATATTTTAACATAAAAAAGAAGAAAAAATTTCTCTTCTTCTTTTTATTAACTTCTAGTTTTCTTTTATACTATTCCTCTTCTAAAAGTTCTAGCCAACGTTCTTCATTTTTATCTCTCTCAGCCATAAGCCCATCAATTTCCTTTTGAAGTTCATTTAATTTTATAAAATCAGAGGATAAATCTACCATCTTTTCTTGGATACAAGAAATTTTCATCTCTATTCCAGAAATATTTTGCTCTAATTCAGCAAGCTCTCGTTCTCGTTTTCTTTGACTTCTTTCCTTATTTTTTTGCTCTTGACGATCATCATTTTTTTCTAATTTAACCATTTTTTCAGTTTCATTTAAACTCATAGCTTCTAATGATTTTTTTTCGAGATAATAATCATAATCTCCTGGATAAAGTTTCGCTCCTTCTTCTGAAATTTCAAAAATTTGACTGGCCACTCGATTAATAAAATATCTGTCATGACTCACAAAAAGAAGACTACCATCGTATTCTATTAATGCCTGCTCTAAAACTTCACGACTTTCAATATCTAGGTGATTCGTTGGCTCATCTAAAACTAAAAAATTATCATGTTGCATGGAAAGCTTCGCTAAAAGAAGCCTTGCCTTTTCACCACCTGAAAGCATTCCCACTGTTTTTTTTACATCTTCTCCACTAAAAAGAAAAGAGCCTAAAACATTTCGAATGTCAACTTCATTTTTCATTCGGTAATCTGACCAGAGTTCTTCTAAGACAGTATTTGACTGAGTAATACCTTTTTGCTCCTGATCATAATAACCCAAACTCACATTTGCTCCAATTTTTACCTCACCTGCTATATATGGAATCTTTCCAATAAGTGATTTTAGAAAAGTTGACTTTCCAATTCCATTTGCACCTACAATTGCAATAGACTCAAATTTTCTAAGATTTAAATTAATATTTTTTGATAATATCGAGTCATAACCAATAGAAAGATCTCGAATATTTAATACTTCATTTCCAGAGCTATGCTCAGAAGAAAAGGTAAGATTGACTCTCTTTGATGACTTGACAGGTGCAGCCAATCTTTCCATTTTTTCAAGTTGCTTACGTCTTGATTGTGCTCGCTTTGTTGTTGAAGCTCTGACAAGATTTTTAGCTACAAATTCTTCTAAATTTGCAATCTCTTTTTGCTGTTTATTATATTCATTTTCTTCTGTAATTAAATCTTGTTCTTTTTTTTCAAGATAATATGAATAATTTCCAGAATAGTGCTTCATTTGACCTCTAGATAATTCATAAACTTCCTTCACCACATGATCTAAAAAATAACGATCATGAGATACTATTAATAATGCTCCTTTATAGGACTGCAAATAATTTTCTAACCAAGCTAAAGTTTCAATATCTAAATGATTCGTTGGCTCATCTAAGACCAATAAATCAGGAGACAGTAGCAACATTTTTGCCAAAGCTAAACGTGTTTTTTGTCCTCCTGATAAACTTGTAACCTCTTGATTCCACATTATCTCAGGAAATTGAAAAGCATTTAAAATAGACTTAATTTCAGCCAGATAAGTAAAGCCAGAATTTTCTTTAAAAGCTTCCATCTGACTATCATAACTCTGCATTAATTTTGCCAAGTCTTTAGCTGACAAAATAGCCATCTTCTCTTCCATTTTTCTTAACTCTAGCTCTTGTATTATTAAATGAGAAAAGACTGTTTCTAATTCTTTAAAAACAGTTAGGTTTGAATCAAGGCCTGTATGTTGTGCTAAATAGCCAATGCTCAAATCTTTTATTTTAGAGATATTTCCAGTAGTTGCTTCTTCTTCAGCTACAATTATTTTAAGTAACGTTGACTTTCCTGAGCCATTTTTTCCTACAAGGGCAATTCTTGAACGCTCTTGAATATTCAAACTAATATTTTCAAATAAAACTTCTCCTGCAAAAGAACGAGAAAGTTTATTTCCTTGCAATACAATCATTTTATTCCTTTTCTTTTTTCAGATCTAGCCCACTATGATAGTCATTATAAAAGGCCATTTTCTCTTCATAACTTACTTCTCTTATGGTTTGACTAATCACCCAAGTATAAGCAAAAGGATCTTTTACCTCAAAAAACTTTTGTCCTAAATGCTCTTGCATCTCCGTCACAATTTCCATTCCATGAGTCTTAGCTTTTTTTAGTACACACTTAGCATCATCTACTTGTAAACTTAACCAGATAGAATCCACTTCATCTTTCTTCGGAGATAAACAATCAAATTCAATATTTTCATCAACTAAACGTAGATGAAATTGACCAATACTCACATTTACTTCATTAGATTTTGGACGATCAGGAAATTCAAAAACCTCTCCTAAAGTTGCATCAAATACTGACACATAAAGTTGCGATGCTGCAATTGCATCAGACACTACCATATTTAATAAATTTTTCATTATTTACTCCTTGCTATTTATAATAGTATAACAAAAAGCCAGAAAGAATGATATATCTAAGGATTTTTCTTCATTTTCTTAAAAAAAATGTTAAAATATAACTAAAATAAATGGAGGATTTCTAAAATGAAAAAATACCAAAAAATTATTATCGGAATTGATGGCTCTGAAGAAGCAGAAAAAGCTTTTGAAAAAGCTGTTGACATTTCTTTGAGAAATGATGCTGAACTCGTCTTAGCAAATATTATTGATTTACGTATCTATCAATCTATAACTTCGTATGGAAGTTCAACACTTGCACAAGATACTGAAAAAAGTGCTGAAAAGCTTATGCAAATTTATCTCGATAAAGCTAAGGAAAGAGGCTTAGAAAAGGTTAAAGTTCGCGTTGAGTTTGGTTCTCCTAAAACTATGCTTGGACAAACACTTCCAAATGAAGAGAAAGCTGACCTTATCCTTTTAGGAAGTACAAATCTTTCAGATGTTGAACGCTTCTTTATCGGATCGGTTGCAAATTATATCATCAACCATGCTCCTTGTGATACTCTAATTGTACGCCCCTAATTTTCTTGAAATTCTTTTAGATTAGTGTATAATAATAGCATGGCTAAATATAAACAAAAATCAAGTCCTTTTATGCAATTCGTAAAGTTCTTTACGATGATAATGTTTATCGTAATGATTACGTTCACTCTTATTGGCATGGTTATGCCTTTATTCCGTTAAAAGTAGTTAAAGCTACTTTTTTATTTTACTTAAATACTAAAAAAATGAACATCACGTTCATTTTTTAAAAATCTGACCAGTCATCTTCTGATTCTTCTACTTTTTCAGCTTCTTTTATTTTTTTATTAGTTTTAGGTTGAGAAGAGCTTATGTTACTGTTAGCTTCTGGTAAAATAAAGTGAAGAATTATATAAATAAAAATTAAACTCCCCATAGTACTTGTTGCCAGGATCACATAAGTTATACGAATAATTATTACCCAATTTTCATCTAGATTGAAATATTCACAAATACCTGATATAACACCTGATAAACACTTATTTTGAGATTTTGTTAGTCTTTTTTTCATATTTATTCTCCATCTTTAAGCCAGATTGTTCCTGATTTGATATCAAGATCAAAAGTCAAACTCTCTTCACCTGACCGCACAATGACTGCTCCACTTTTACTTGACTCAAATGGTTGATCTAAACGTAAACGTGTCTTATAAGAACCAAATACTGTTTTCATATGTCCTGTTAAAGCTAGATTTTCTGGAACAGATAATTTAATATCTCCATTAATATTTTTTACTTTTAAGTTTTTTGCCTGCGAATCTAACTGTGTTACTCGTAAACTACCATTTGTTAAGCTTGCTTTCCCATCAATAAAGCTTCCATTAAACTTAATATCACCATTAATCAAGTCAAGATTCAAAGTCTTTGTTTTAATATCTGTAAGCTCAAAATTTCCATTTTTACTAGATAATGTCAACTCTTGGATAGACAATCCTTCAATAATCACTGCAGCATTCAAAGCTTCTAAGTTGATAGCTTTATAATCTTTCGGACTAAGCTTAAGTAGTATATTTACTGAAAGTCTACCGTGTACCGTAATATCTAACTTTCCTTCTGTAATTGTAATTTCAGTATTTTCTTCTAAATATTTATCTAAGTCTGAAACAGAACCATAAATTTTATATTCTATTTCTATTTTAGAGCTTTCAGATTGGCAAATTTCTACTTTTCCTGTTTTTAAGCTTAAACTAACACTTTCAAAGTCTTCAGAAAATTCTTGTTCAACAACTTTCTTTGCAGTTCTTACCTTTGGCATTCCCTTTGAAAAATCAATATTCTTATCAACTGTTTTAGAAATATCTTTGAAAACATCTGTCAAGCCACCTTTTACTGTTCCACCAATAGTTTTTAATGACTCCACAACATCAACCTTATGATGATCAAATCCATCTTCTTTTGGATTTTCTTTTTTATTTTTTGTAGTTTCTCTACTTTCTTCTAAAGCATTTGTAAGATTCAACTCTGTTTTTTCTAGTAATTCAATAGCTTCTTCATTTGTAATAATCCCTTTACGCATTAAATCTAAAATTCGTTCTTTTTTCTCTGTCATTTTATTCTCCTTAATTATTTACACTCCTATTTTATCAAATTTTAGTATAAAAAAATCAGTCTATAGACTGATTTTATTGTTCTACAAGATCATTAATATTTGTTGAAATCAGCTCTGGCTCTTCTAACAAATAAATATACTCTGATTGTGGCATTAATTCTGAAGGTTGCACCGGCTCTAAAATTGCTGATGTCGGTTGATCTGGTTCAATCGGAATTGGCATATTTTTAGGCTCATAAATTAGAACTTCATTTTGCAACAAACGGTCTGACATCTTGATTGACTTATCAGGGAAAAGAAGAGTATTATCTGCTGAAGTATCAATACTACGATTTGCTACTTTATTTAACTCACCTGCACGACGAATAACATTAACTAATGAAGATACATCAGTAACAGAGCCTTTTAGTAATTCGTAGTTTCTATCCAAGCATGCTTTCAAGTAACTTTCAAAGTTAAAGCTATCATTTATAATTCCTTTTACTTGAATAGCTTCAGTTGGAATTTCTGTTGTTACCTGGAAGTGAGCCATTTCCTTATTTAAATTTTTCAAACTATCTTCATAATCACCTTTTAAGCGATTTAAAGCTGAACTAAAACTTGACACATTTTTCTTTGCCATTGATAAAGCCTTTTGATAATAATTACTATACAAAATAGAAAGTAACTCTTGAGCTGTCTTTGGCTTTGTTAGTTCATCAGCTGGAAGATTAAGATAACGAGAAAGACGCGAAATATCTCCATAACCTGAACCATACATATCATTATATTCTGGGATTGAATTTGTCAGATTAATAACTTCTTGAACACCTGTTTGAATATCTGAGTTTCCAGAAACTAAAGATAAAAGTTGCTTTTCACGATCAAGATAAGAAATATAAGCATTTAATAAGACAGTAAATGCTCCCTCACGTTTAAAGTACTCTCTTTGCCATTGTTCGATTTGAGCATCCAAATTATTTAGGTAACTTGCCAAATCAATACCTGAATAAGCTAGGTCATTAGAATCTAAAGATTCCAGTCTTTCACCACCAACTCGACGATAATGCGTATAAACATCTTGATAGTTATTCAAAGATGACGCAAATCTATTAATAGCAAGGCTAAGCTCAGAACGTACAGAGTGATAAGTATCCATCCATTCATTTAACTGCGGCTTTTCTTTTAATGATAAACTATTTCTTGCTGTACGCATCAAAGTTGGGAGATTGAAAGCATCCACATAGTTGTAACCGGTAGATTCATAAATTGGGAAAGTCAGACTATTATTTTGAAGTAAAAGTGCTCTCATATGACTTGTTGCCAAATCAAAACTATCCTTATCTACTTTTGCTTGATTTAAAGCAACTTGAACCTTTTGATACTCAGCATAAACTAAATCATAATAATCTTTATCTGATTCGTAAGAAGTCATAACCTCTTCATAAAGCCTAGATACTCTGTGTCCATGTTCAACAAAATTTTGATAAGTCAATGAAATAATATCAAACTCATCATTTGCTAATCTTGAAAGACTAGAGACACGCTGATAATCCTTATCAATTTCTTGAAAATTACGTGCGTATTCCATGTGAATAGCTGTAAAGGCATCATGCTTTCCAAATAAATCTTGATATTTTGAGTTAATAACCTCTTGTTTGCTTTGGCCTGACCCTAACGTTGATAAAGCAACACTCTCAATTTCTGATTTCTTTTTCTCAAGTTTATCTTTAACTTCTTGTGTTTCATTGACATCTTTTTGTAGATTTTCAAGTTTTTCCCTAACCTCTGCTAATAAATCACGCATGTCATCAAGTTGACCAGAAGAAAGCTCAAACTTTTTCTGTGCTTCTTCATAACTTTGATTGGCAATGGCTAATTTCTCTTTTTGGTCTTCAATATTTCTAACAGTGTCTTGATAAGTTTCATTTAGAGGGATATAACTCTCTTTTTCTTTTTCAAACTCAACCACAACTTCTTCATAGTTATCAGCCACTTCAGAATATTGTGCTTCTTTTGCCGCCAAGTCTTGCTTTAAGATTGTATTTTGAATTCTTACATATTCATAAACTTCCTCAACTTTAGAGTAGGTACGTTGTGATTCCATATAACGTCTTTTTGACTCTGTTAGATTTTGTTGTGCAGCTCTAACAACCTCACTCATTTTTGCATAATTGTCATCAATAATACTAAAAGCTGATTTTTTCTTTAAATATTCTCTTTCAATTGGCTTAAACTCATTTGAAATTTTTTCTAAAACTGATTTTGCATCAGTATATTCTTCTGTTACATAGTGCAGTGCCACACGATTGGCATTATCTGAGTTAGTCAAATCTGCATAGTTTTTAGCAATTCTCGCAAAGTTAGTAGATTCTGTATCAAAACGATCCTTTAAATCTTGATAAGAACTTTCAATTTTTTGAAAATCTTCTCTTTCATTTTTATAATTTTCATCAATATCTCCAAGAGGAATAATTGTAAACTCATCAACTTGTTTTGCCACTTCATAAGCTGATTCGTTTTCTTCTAATAAATTATTAATGTCATCATAATTTTGCTTAGCAGCTCGTTCTTGTAAATGCATTTTCTCAAACTGAGCACTTAATGTTTGGTAACTATCTTTGATTTGACTCATAAAATCATATCGATCTTTTATTTCATCATATCTTGGTTTTGCTTCATCATAATGAATCTTTAATTCCTCAAATTTATTTGAAAGAATTTCAAGATCATCAATTATCATTGAAAGTTTATCTTTTCTTACCTTTAATTCTGCATCATCTTCTGAATTTTCATTAGACTTTTCTTCATAAAGTTGAGCAGTTTGAAGAGCAACATCTTTTATTTCTTCTAATTTGGAATTTAAAATTTCCAGTTCTTCATCTGTCTCTACAATCTTTTGACTTACTTTTTTCTTTTCTTCAACTGTAAACTGATAACCTTTAACATCCTCTTCATAACTAAGCTTTGACTCTTTATAATTAAGAAGTGCTTGTCCATATTGTTCTCTTCGATCAGTTACCTCTACTTGGAGAGGATTAAAGTCAGACAGTTTTAATTCAAGATCAGCCTTTAAGTTTTCATACTCATTCAAAATCTTATCATAGTTTACTTTACTCGCTTGATATTCTCTTTGATGACTCTTATATTCTGATAACTCACGACTATAATCAATATGACTTATTGTTGATACGGGTCTGAAGTCAGTTGAAAAATCTGACATTTCAGTCAGTTCTTCACTAGCTATACCTGTCTCTTCTATTTCTGTACTAAATTGATACTCTTGTTCAATTCCTTCCAATTCATCATAATTTTCTGAATCAAATGAGTGCTCAAAATCCATATCTAATTCCTGAGAAGTTAGATTTTCTTTCTCTTCAAAAGCATCCTTATTATCATTTCCATTAAAAATGCCAGCTAAAAATGTTTTTTTATTTTTATCAACCATATAGTTCTCCGATACTATAAATTCGTACCATTTTAACAAAAAAACAACAATTATGCAAGGATACAAATTATATAATTAGGCCTCCTGATTAATAATAGCTAAAAATATAAAGTATTACTATAAATTTCTCAATTTTATTAAATAGTTATTTTCTTTATTTCTATTCTCTTTATGATATAATTAGAGAATATGAGGGTATTTTAAATGATTCACTATCCCAAAGGAAGTAAAACAAAACTAAATTTAAAGCAAAAAATCAGCAACACAAATCAAAAAAAACTGATTAAATTCGGAAAACGTGGAATGAGTTTTGAGGCAGATATTAACGCAAGTAATGAATACTATCTTGCACATAAGATTGCCCTTATACATAAAAAACCAACTCCCATTCAAATTGTTCGCGTTGATTATCCTAAACGAAGTCGAGCTAAAATCACTGAAGCTTACTTTCGACAAGCCTCAACAACTGATTATTCTGGTGTATATAAAGGAAGGTATATTGATTTTGAAGCAAAAGAAACTTCTCAGAAAAAATCTTTTCCTTTGAAAAATTTCCATTCTCACCAGATTAGTCATATGAAAAGTGTTATTGAACAAGATGGTATCGCCTTTGTACTTCTTCACTTCAGTCAACGGGCTGAAACTTATTACCTTTCTTCTTCAATACTAATCGACTTTTATGAAAAAAATCAAGGACTAAAATCAATAGCTCTAAGTTTTATTCAAGAGCATGGATTTTTGATTCCTAAACAAGAACTTCCACGTATTCCTTATATAAAAATAATTAATTCTCAGATAGGCGGTGATTCTAATCGTTGACAAACATTCCGTTTCTTTTCCATCATTAAAAAATAAAAAAGTTAATAAAAATAATAATGACGATACTCCTAAAACTAAAAAACATTTAAATTGGCGACATATTAGAAAAGTTTTAAAATGGATTACAATTCCTATTCTCACAATAGGTATCAGTGCTTTTGCTTTTGGAGCTTTTTTCTTCTTTTCTTATATTTCAAAATCTCCAGAACTTGAGCTTGGAAAACTTCAGTCACAACCCAATACAACAATCATGGATAATAAAGGGAAAGTTATTGCTCAATTAGGAACAGAACAGCGTGTTTTAGTAACAACAGATCAGATTCCAATGCTTTTAGTTGATGCAATCACCTCTATCGAAGATCGACGTTTCTTTAACCATAAAGGTGTTGATCCCATTCGTATTGTAGGCTCTGCTTTAAATATCTTAAAAGGTGGAAACTTACAAGGAGGATCGACTCTTACTCAAGAGTTAATCAAACTCTCTTTCTTTTCTACAGGAGTTGAAGATCAAAATTTAGAACGAAAAGCTCAAGAAGCTTGGATGGCAATTGAATTAGAAAAAACTCTTTCTAAAGAGGAAATTCTGACACTTTACATCAATAAAGTTTACATGGCAAATGGTTACTACGGCATGCAGACTGCTGCTGAAAATTACTATCAAAAAAGTCTAAAAGACTTAAGCCTTCCACAAATCGCTTTACTTGCAGGTATGCCACAGGCTCCATCTTCTTACGACCCTTATATTTATCCTGAAAATGCAAAAGTTCGTCGCGATATGGTGCTACAGCAAATGTACAAATATGAAAAGATTAGCAAAAGTGAACTTGATGCTGCTCTTGAGACTCCTATCGATGATGGTCTTAAAGCTTTACCCACCTCAAGCACAATTCCTCATTATCTGAATAATTACCTCACTCAAGTTCTTTTACAAGTTACTAAAGAAACTGGAAAAGATCCAAATACAACTTCAATGCAGATTTATACAACACTAGATAATGACGCACAAAAGCATCTTTTTGAAGTTGTTAACGGTGAAGATTATATTAATTATATAGATAAAGAGCAACAAGTTGCAACTACAATCATTGATGTTAAAACTGGAGCAGTTATTGCTCAACTTGGAGGTCGAAATCAACCGACTGACTCTGTATTAGGAACTAATCCTGCAGTTAATACCGATCGTGACTGGGGATCAACAATGAAACCTATCACAGATTATGCTCCTGGTCTTGATAATGGAACTTTCAAAAGTACTGCTCATCGCTTTGAAGATACTCCTTATAATTTTCCTGGAACTTCTGACCCTGTTTATAATTGGGACTTAAACTATATGGGAACAATCACCATGCGAACTGCTCTCTGGCAATCCCGTAATATCACGGCAACAAAAGCTCTAGCTTCAGTTGGGCTTGATGAGTCTTCAGCATTTCTAAAAAAATTAGGAATAGAATACCCTTCAATAGTTTACTCAAATGCCTTTTCTAGTAATACAAGCGAATTAGGCAATCAATGGGGAGTAAGTTCTGAAAAAATGGCTGCTGCCTTTGCTGCCTTTGCTAATGGTGGAAAATATTATAGTCCCTACTATGTTACAAAAATTGTTTACTCTGATAATACAACAGTTGAAACAAATTCAAAAGCTGTTCAAGCAATGAAGGAAAGCACTGCTTATATGATGACCGACATGTTAAAAGGAGTCATTACTTCTGGTACAAATGGTTCATCCTTCCCTCCTAATCAGTTAGGTCCTTCTGTTTTTCAAGCAGGTAAGACAGGAACTTCAAACTACACTGATGAGGAAATGCAAAAAGTAATGGATAGCGTCGGCTATTATCAGCGGACTACCATTGCTCCAGACTCAACTTTTGTTGGTTACACTTCTGATTATGCAATGGCTACTTGGACAGGATATACTAATCGTATGACTCCAGTCTATGCTGATGGCTTACTAGTTCCAGCTAATGTTTATACTGAAATGATGAAATATCTCTATCCAGATTATACAAGTAGTGATTGGAAAATGCCAACCGGAATCTTTCGGGCTGGACAAGAACTTTATGTAAATGGAGAAAATCCCAATAGTTATATTATTTCTTCCTCTAAATCTTCGAATTCTAAATCTTCAAGTTCATCAAGTTCTTCTAAATCTTCATCTGAAGCTTCCTCTTCTTCATCTTCAGTCGAACCACCAGCTTCAAGTTCTGATGTTACAACTGATCCTTCTATTCCTGAAAGTTCCTCAGAGCCAGTTACAGGAAATTAATATAAAAAGAATGAACTTTTCATTCTTTTTTTAACTTCTATTTCTTTCTAAAATTTTTATTTTTATTTATCATAATAAAAACTACTCCTTACTTAAAATGAGTAGTTTATTATTTTATTTTTCCACAAAATTTGTTAATATTCCGTTAATTAACTTTGAAGCTGCTGGATCACTAAAATCTTTAGCCAAATTAAGAGCTTCATCTATTATAATAACTACTGGAATTTCAGAATTCAAAATCTCTTCTACCGCTAATCTTAAAATAATACGATCAATAACAGTTAATCTTTGAATTGTCCAATTTTTATTTAAGAACTTTGAAATCTCTACATCAATATTTCCTTTATTTTCTTTAACAGCCGAAATTAATTCTTCAAAATAAATAATATTTTCTTCAGAAAGCTCACGATCTTCAACTTCTAAAATAAAAGTTAATAAATAATCCTCTGCCTGATCTGGTCTCAACTCTAGAGAATAAAGATATTGTACTGCTATTTTTCTTATATCATGTTGGCTAAGTTTAGTTGCCATCAAAGAATCCTTCCTTAAAAAGATCTTCAAAATCTGAACTTTTAGCCTGTTCTGATATAATACCTATAATATGAACATTTACTTCATCAATCTTAATTTCAGTCAAACCTAAAACTCTTTCTTTTACTTCTCTTTGGATATTTTGTGCAACTTCTGGAATTCGTGAATTTGACGTTACATAAAGGTATAAATCAACAGAGACAAAACTATCATCTGATTTGATATAAACGCCTTTACCTTGTGATTTCTTACCAAGTGTTTCAATTGTACGCTTATTTCTTAATGAATAAACACCTTCAATTTTTGATACTGTTACACCTATGATTGTTTCTAAAACTTCAGGTGCTATAACAATTTCACCAAGATTTTCAGTTATTTCTGTCATGATTTTCTCCTTATGTTTCTAAAATCTCATTCTTTATAATTTATGCACGTTTTAAGTATTCACCAGTTTGCGTATTAATTTCAAGCTTTGTACCTACATCAACAAAATCTGGAACATTTACAACCAAACCTGTTTCCATAGTTGCTGGCTTACCTGACCCTGTCACTGTTGCTCCTTTAATAGAAGGTTGTGTTTCAGTTACAGTCAATACCACAGAGGTTGGTAATTGAATACCTATTACCTCTGTTCCAAAAAATTGAATCTTAACATCTGTATTTTCAAGAACATAAAGTAATTCTGATTTTACTTGCTCTACAGGAATTTCATACTGTTCATAATTTTCATTATTCATAAAGAAAGCAGTCCCTTCCATTTGATAAAGATACTGAACAGCAACTGTTTCAATCACAGCTTGTTCGTACTTATCATCTGGACGGTAAGTATCATCAAAAGTTGAACCTGAGCGAACATCGCGTAATTTCATACGCATGATTGTATTTCCCTTGCCTGGTTTATGATGACTCGCTTCTACAACTCTTAAAAGTTTATCTCCATTAAGAAAGGTCATACCTGCTTTTAATTCATTTGCTGCTACCATTTAATTTTTCTCCAAATCTTTATTTTCATTCTAACACTTCATTTTAGCATACTTATAGCTAAATATCAAATAACAATTAGTTCCTTTGGGGATAAGGTCAGTTGTTCACAGGTATTTTTCTGGACTAATAAATCATCCTCTATTCTAACTCCAGCAAATCCTTCAAGATAAATACCAGGTTCATCTGTTATAATCATATTCTCTTTTAAAAACTTATCTTTAATCTTTTGATTAAAGTAAGGAATTTCATGCACCTCTAAGCCAAAACCATGACCAATCCCATGTGTAAAATTTGAACCGTAGCCTGCTTTTTCTATAAGTTCTCTAGGAATTCTATCAACTTCTGAATAGGCTAAACCTGCTTTAACTTTTTGAATTAAAACTTCATTTGCCTCTTTTACAGTATGATAAATTTTAGACATTTGATCTGAAACTTCTCCCACAAAAATTGTACGTGTCATGTCACTTGCATAATTTTGATAAAAGCAGCCAAAATCTAAGGTTATAGGGTCAGCAAACTCAATCACTTTTTGGCTTGCAACTCCATGTGGTAGTGCACTTCGCTTTCCCGAAGCCACAATTGTTTCAAAACTTACTCCACTTGCTCCAAGTTCTCTCATCTTAAAATCTAAGAAATTTGCTACTTCTAACTCTGTCTTTCCTACTTTAATAAAATTTAATACTGCTAAAAATGCCTGATCTGTAATTTGACAAGCTTTTTTTATCTTCTTAATTTCTAATGCTTCTTTAATCTGTCGAATCTCCATAAATAACTGATGACTAGGATAAAGCTCACAATTAAGAGATTTTTTTAACTCTTGATAACTCGCAAAATCTAGACTATCTTCAAAGGCTACTTTTTTTAAATTTAAGGATAATTTTTTTATCTCAGAAAAAGGGTCACGACTAGACATAATTTCCATATCTTTAACTTGCTTATTTGCTACTTCAATATAACGATCATCTGTAAAGAAATAATCTTTTTCTTTAGTTAACAAAATAAGAGCAGAGGTTCCCAAAAAATCTGTTAAATAATAAATATTTTTCAAATCCGTTATGATAAGTCCATCTACTTTTATTTCTTCTAACTTCTCTTTAATCTTCTCTTTTCTCATAAAAATATTGTATCAAAAAAATCTGTAATAATACAGACTTTTTATTTTAACTTCTTCTTTAAATATTGACCTGTATAGGATTTTTTTACTTTCGCAATCTTTTCTGGAGTTCCTGTAGCTAAAATTGTTCCACCTCCTGCACCACCTTCTGGGCCTAAATCAATGATATAATCTGCTGTTTTAATAACATCTAAATTATGTTCAATAATAATAATTGTATTCCCTTGATCAACCAAACGATTTAAAACTTTTATTAAAGTTGCAATATCATCTGTATGCAATCCTGTTGTTGGCTCATCTAAAATATAAAGTGATTTTCCTGTCGTTCTTTTTTGAAGTTCACTTGCTAGCTTCATACGCTGTGCTTCTCCACCTGAGAGTGTTGTTGCAGGCTGACCAAGCATTATATAGCCTAATCCAACATCGACAATTGTTTGTAATTTTCTTGCTATTTTAGGAACATTTTCAAAAAATTCAAGAGCTTCTGATACTCGCATATCAAGAACTTGAGAGATATTTTTTCCCTTATAATGAACTTCTAAAGTTTCTGAGTTATAACGTCGGCCATGACAAACTTCGCAAGGGACATAAACATCTGGTAGAAAATTCATCTCTATACATAAAATTCCATCACCTGAACAAGCTTCACACCGTCCTCCTTTAACGTTAAATGAAAAACGACCTTTTTTATAACCTCTTACTTTAGCTTCATTCGTATTTGCAAATACATCACGAATATCATCAAAAGTACTTGTATAAGTAGCAGGATTAGAACGTGGAGTACGTCCAATCGGTGACTGATCAATATCAATTAAGCGTTCAATTCCTTCATATCCCGTAATACTTTTATACTTACCAGCTTTTTGTGAATTACGATTTATTTTTTGAGCCAAAGCTCTTTTAAGAATACTGTTTACAAGTGTTGATTTCCCTGAGCCCGAAACACCTGTTACAGCAGTCATCAAGCCCAATGGGAAAGAAACATTTATATTCTTAAGATTATTTTCACTTGCCTTCGTTATTTTTATTTGTCTTTCTAGATCATTTTCTCTTCTTTTTTCAGGAATAGGAATTTCTTTTTTCCCTGAGAGATACTGTCCTGTAATAGATTTTTTATTCTTTAAAACTTCCTTTGGACTTCCAATTGCAACAATCTCTCCACCTAAATCACCTGCACCGGGTCCAACATCGATAAGAAAATCTGCCGCCATCATCGTATCCTCATCATGTTCAACAACAATTAGCGTATTTCCTAAATCACGCATTTTCTGTAATGACTGAATCAAACGGTCATTATCCCTCTGATGTAAGCCAATAGAAGGCTCATCAAGAATATAAAGAACTCCCGATAAATTAGAACCAATTTGTGTTGCTAAACGAATACGCTGAGCTTCTCCTCCTGATAAGGTTGCAGAAGCACGTGATAAGGTAAGATAATCTAATCCAACATTCTTTAAAAAACTCAAGCGATCAATTACTTCTTTAATAATTGGCCTTGCAATCATTTCTTCTTTTTCGGATAGAGTTAACCTAGATAACCAATTAAGAGCATTAGAAATTGATAACTCAGATAGTTCTCCAATATGGCTATCTTGTACACGTACAGATAAGGCTTGATCATTCAAACGATAAGCTTGACATGCTTGACAAGGAAGCTCTGTCATATAAGTCTTCATTACTGTTCGAGTAAATTCACTTGACGTTTCACGATATCTACGTTGGATATTTGTAATCACTCCTTCAAAAGGAATATCAATATCTCGAACTCCTCCAAAATCATTCACATAATGAAAGTGAAATTTTTCTTCTTCTGAACCATAAAGTATTAATTTTTTTTCTTTCTCTGATAAATCTAACCAGGGAGTATTCATATCTACCTTAAAATGCTCCATTGCTTGCTTTAACATCAATGGATAATAATTACTAGAAATTGGATTCCAAGGAGCAAGTGTTCCTTCAGCTAAACTTTTATTCTCATCTGGAACAACTAAATCAATATCCACTTCCATCTTAAGGCCTAAGCCCTCACAGACTGAACAAGAACCAAAAGGAGCGTTAAATGAAAAAAGGCGTGGTTCTAACTCAGGAACTGTAAAATTACAAATAGGACAAGCGTAAAATTCACTAAAAATAAGCTCTTTTTCATCCATTGTATCAATAATCACATAACCTTCCGATTGATGAAGTGCTGCTTCTACTGAATCAAATAAACGTCCTCGTATTCCTTCTTTATTAACAATTCGATCAACCACAATATCAATATTATGATTTTTATTTTTATTTAATTTTGGAATTTCAGAAATATCATAGATTTCTTTATCTACTCGAACACGAACATATCCCAATTTTTTAACCTGCTCAAAAACTTTTTCATGCTGACCTTTTTTTCCACGAACAATCGGAGATAAAATCTGCAAGCGTTGTCCCTCAGGTAGTTCCAAAATTTGATTTACAATTTCCTCTACTGACTGAGCACTTATTTCTCCATGACCATTCACACAGTAAGGTTTACCAACACGTGCATAAAGAAGACGTAGATAATCATTAATTTCTGTTACCGTTCCAACCGTTGAACGTGGATTTTTATTTGTTGTTTTTTGATCAATAGAAATAGCAGGTGACAGTCCATCAATACTATCAACATCAGGCTTTTCTAAATTTCCTAAAAATTGTCGTGCATAAGCAGACAAGCTTTCAACATAACGACGTTGTCCTTCTGCATATAGAGTATCAAATGCTAAAGAAGACTTTCCCGAACCAGAAAGTCCTGTTATAACCACAAACTTATCTCGAGGAATCGTAACATTTATATTTTTTAAATTATGAGCTCGGGCACCACTAACAACAATATTTTCTTGAGGCATTCTTCTTCCAACATTTCTTTTCACTATAAATTCTTTTATTTATTATATCATGATTTTATTTATTTTTTAATTTACTAATTTTAATATTCTTTAATTTTCTCTTATTTCTTCTTATATTTTATTTTCATTTCTAATCATATTGTTCTTTTATTCTAATCAAAATATAGTACACAGATAAAAATACCTACACAAAAGAACTTAGCAGTTACATCTTTAGATATACTCTAATTAACCTATTTACTTCTACTAAAAGTGATTATGTATCAAGTAAGCCATCAATAAAAAAGTAAAAGAATAATACAAATATAGACTCAGCTGATAGAAAATATAAAATCTATTATCATTGATATTTTAAACAAACTATAACTTTTAGAGCATATTAAATTGATCGTCATTTAACTAATAATAAGATTACTTAGCATAACTCTTAAAAATTAAAACGCCTCCTAAAGTTAGGAGGCGTAAGGGTTTATAAACAACCTTATTTAACAATATCTTTTAAAGCTTTTCCTGCTTTAAAGGCTGGAACTGTAGTTGCTTCAATTTTAATTTTCTTACCAGTTCTTGGGTTACGTCCTTCACGTGCTGCGCGCTCACGAGTTTCAAATGTACCAAAACCAATCAACTGAACTTTTTCACCTTTTTGAAGTTCTGATTTGATAACCTCAGTAAATGCATTTACTGCTTTTTCAGCATCTTTCTTAGTAAGTCCCGCTTCTTTTGCAACTGCAGCGACAACATCTTGTTTGTTTGCCATTAATATTATTCCTCCAATATTTTTTACCTTTCGGCATTATTAGAATAGAATAAAACGACTCTATGGTCAAGTATAAGCAACGATTTCCTATCATTTTATCTCAAAAAATTATAAGAAAATTCTTGCAATTTATGATTATTTATAAGATATCATAACAGCAAAAGCTAAACGCCCTGTATGTGTTGCTATTACAGTACTCGTTTCTCGAATAGTTACTGGTTTTTCTACAAAACGTTGTAAGTTCTCTTTAACAACTTTTGCAAAGTCTAAATTATCTGCATGAGCAATTCCAATTTCTCTTACTTTTCGTCCAGATGATGCGATATTTGAAGAAAGTTCCTCTAAAAACTTTTTAAAGGTTTTATTTCCTCTTCCTTTAGAAAAAGGTTTTAGTTGACTATCTTGCATTCTTAAAACAACTCTAAAATCTAAAAGGCCACCAATAAGACCTGCAACACGTCCAATCCGTCCACCTTTAATTAAATTCTCCAATGTGGATAAACAACAATACAAATCTGTATTTTCACGAATAGCTTGGATTTCATCTAAAATCATTTCTTTAGACGCTCCTTCTTGTGCCATTTTCGCTGCAGTGATCACCTGAAAGGCAAGAGCCTGATCTATAAACTCACTATCAACAACAGTTACATCTTTTCCTGACAAGGTTGCCCCTTGTCTTGCTGATTCTACAGTACCTGAAAGAGTGTTCGTCAAGTGTATCGAAATAATTTGACTACCATCTGCAGCTAATTGTGAAAAAGTATCTGCAAAGACTCCAACTGGAGGTTGACTTGTCTTAGGTAATTTATTTTCTTTTTCAATAAGATTTAAATATTCTGATAATGTCAAATCTCCATCGGTATAAACTGTTCCACTAATACTATAACTTAATGGGACAATTGTAATCCCTAATTCTTTTACAAGAGTAGGATCGATAGAAATTGTTGAATCTGTTACAATTTTTATTGTCATATTCCTTATTTACCTTTCTCTTTGATTATATCAAATAATTAGTGAAAAACTAATTTTATTGATAGTTTTTCTAATTTTTGAAGTAACTGTTCACTTTTATTCACATAAAAAGTAGTTTGTTGTGTTTGTTTTGTTTTTTCATTATGTAAAATAACTGGACAAGGACCCGGATACTCTAATAATATTTCCATTATATCCTTATTTTTTTCAGATTGAGAGTTACTAATCCAAAGTTTTTCTGTCTCCTCTTCTAAAGAAATAATCTGAGTTGCTTTTAATTGCCTCTCCTTATTTCTCATACTGACAGTTACTTTAATCAAGCAGTAATTTTTAATATATAGTTCGCTTTTTCCTTCTAAATAAGCTTCTGAAAAGAAAACAATATCCTGCTTACTCTCTAAATCTGTAACTTCTACAAAAGCCATATATCTTTCATTCTTATCTTTGATTATATTTATTTTTAAAATTTCAACCAAAATATAAGAGCTTTGATAAAGAGCTAACTTCGAAATACTACTATATTGATTTACAAGTCTCTCTTTCCATAAAATCAAAGGATGAGGAGAAAGAGGAATACCTAAAATTTGATTTTCTAAATTATATTTTTCAGTTGCAGTCAAGTCTTTATAATCTTGGAAGTTAAACATCAAATCTGCTTCAGATGAATCTATTTGAAAAATTTCTAAATAATTTATAAAATCTGATAAATTTGATAATAACTTCCCTCTATTCTTTTCAAACTTATCAAAGGAGCCTACTTCTATCAAGGGACGAATAAATTTAGCCTGACACCATTTTTTAGGTAGTTTCTTTATAAAGTCAAACCAATCTGTAAAAGGACGATTTTGAACAATCCATTCTACAAATACCTTTGGAATACCTTTGATTCGTGACAAAGAAAGATTAACTTTTCCTTCTAAAACCTGATCTTCAAGTGGACTCATATTAATATCTAATTTATTAAAATGATATAAATTTAACTTTAAATCTTCTAAAATATAAGTCAGTGTGTATTCTTTTAAATAAACTTCATAAAATTCATCCGGGTAATGACTTTTAAAATAGGCAAGCTGAAATGCAAGTGCAGCGTAAGCATAGGCATGTGATCGATTAAAGCCAAAATTAGCAAATTTCATAATGTTATCATAAATAGATAAGGCTTTATCTTCTTGATGACCTTGAGACAATGCTCCCATTAAAAACTCTTCTCTTAATTTCTCAAACTCTTCCAATCCTTTTCTTTTTGAAATTGCACGTCTCAATAAGTCAGCTTTTCCCAGTGTAAAATTAGCATATTTTTGAGCTACTTGCATGACTTGCTCTTGATAAATCATAATTCCATAAGTTGGCAAAAGAATATCTTTAATTGAGTCATCTATTATTTCAATCGGCTTTTTCTTATGCCGTCTTTCAATAAATTCATCACTAAATTTATAAGAACCAGGATTTCTAATTGCACGCGCTACAGCAATATCCTCAAAATTTTCAACTTTTAACTTTTGTAATAATTTTTTACTCTCCTTTTCTCTATACTGAAAAATCCCTTCTGTATTTCCTTTTTTAAATAACTCTAAACTTTTACTATCATTGAGGTCTATCTCAATTGGATTTATATCAATCCCTTTTTTTTCCTTAACTCGTTGTCTTACTGAAGCAAGTAGTGACAGATATTTTAATCCTAAAAAGTCAATTTTCAAAAGCCCCATCTCTTCAATATCACTCGCTTGAAATTGCGTAATTGAAAGAACCTCTCCTTTTTTCAAAGCACTATAGCATAAAAGTTCTTTTTCAGCTAAAATAATTGCTGATGCATGAATAGAAGTATGATTGGGTAACGTTTCTATTTTTTTAGCAAATTCAAAAATTGTCTGCCATAGATCTGAGCGTAAAATCTCAACTCTAAATTGTTGATTTTTTTCATACTCTTCTTCTAAAGTTCTATTTGACTTCAATTTTTTTGTTACAACTTCTATTTCTAATTTAGAAAGTGAAAAAAGTTTCCCGACTTCTTGTAAAGCCTGTATTTTTCCAATAGTTGAAAAAGTTAAAACCTGTGCCACATGATTTTCACCATATTTTTCTTGCATATACATGAGGAGTTCAGCCCGTCTATTATCTGGCATATCAATATCAATATCCGGCATTGCCACACGTTCTGGATTTAAAAAACGCTCAAAAAGAAAGTTATACTTTATAGGATCCATATGTGTGATTCCTAAGGCATAGGCAACCAAAGATCCAACTGCTGAACCTCGTCCCATACCACAATAAATTTGATTTTTGGCAGCAAACTCCAATAAATCTGCAACAATTAGAAAATAATCATCAAAAGACATCTGATGGATTACTTGAAGCTCATGCTCTAATCTTTTTTGATACAGCAAATCTTGTTCAAGTCCTTTAACTCTTAATCCTTTTTGGACTTTGATTTTAAGCAGTTTCTCTGCCTTTTGCGTAGGATCAAATACGGGTAACTTTAAATTTTCTTCCAGATGATAATGAATTTCTTCTACTAATTCTTCTAAATTTAAAAGAGCTTGAGGACAATGACTTTGGTAAAACTCTTCATAAACTTCTGGACTTCGAAGTTGCTCTTGTCTGACTCTCTGATTTTTTAAGTCTTTAACTTTTATTTTTTGAAGTACTTCAAGTACTTTTTCATCAGCAGCATTCAAGTATCTAAAAGCTGGAAAAGCAATAATATTTTCATCTTCAACTTGAAGATTGGATTCATCAACTATAAAATAAAATTTTATTGGAAGATTTGCCACATTTTTCTTATAAGCAATAGGAATAAGTACTGCTAGACCAGATAACAAATCCATCCATTCTAATTCCTCATTATTCTTACGTGTTGATAACTTTAATAGATTTTGATAACCTTCCGTATTTAATGCAACAAAACTCATTGGAATCATTTGATTAGAAAAAAGACACTGACTTTCAAAAGAAACAATCGGCTGTATACCTTTTTTTTGAGCTTTTTTAATAAACCGATAAGCGGCAAAAAGATTATTTTCATCACAGATTCCTATTTGACGATAGCCTAATTCAAGGGCACGTTCTAAGTAATCATCTATTTTAATTAAACTTGAATAAAAACTATATTCTGTTTTTGTATTTAACGGGACAAATGCCATGACTTGAAAAATCCTCCTATAAGTATTATACTTAAAATTAAGAAAAATAGGGAGGAATTTATGAAATTTTTCGTCGTCTTATTTTGGTCAATTGGGATTGGTCAAATTGTAGGCTTTCTTGGCTCTAAGCTTTTAGCCTTATCATATAATCCAAGTTTAGCAGTTTTAGTTTCTATTATATTTGCCTTTTTCATTTTAATTTTAGAGCATTTTGCTTTAGAGAAGACAGTATAAAACAAATAAAAAATCCGAAAATATCTTCGGATTTTTTATTTACTCTGCAGCTAATGCCTCAATTGTATTTAATCTAGCCGCTCTTGAAGCTGGAGCTAAACTTGAGAAGTAAGCTATGATTAAAGCAATGACAATAGCAAAGATAACCATACCTGAATTAATTTGAATAATCTCTCCTCCCACTAAATTATAAAGGGCTATATTTGTTAAAATCTGACCTAAGAAAGCTGAGATTAAGGCAACTATTGCTGAGAAAATCCCTAAAATAAAACTTTCTGATGTAAAAAGACGAGAAATGTCTTTTTTCCTTCCACCCATTGCACGAATAATTCCTATTTCCTTTGTACGTGCAGCAACAGACATATAAGTTGTCACAACAATCATGAAAATAGAAACCAATAATGAAATTCCAGCAATAACTGAAAGAACAATCGAAACAATCATCGTAATATCTGAAATTTGATGAAGCATATCACCCAAACTTGTCGTTACAAATATCTTTTTATCTTTAACTTTTAATTCTTGAACATCTTCGATTACTTGTTCAACATTCTTAACATCATCAACAACAATAGATGCTGACTGAATATTAATATTTGTTTTTATTGTTTTTAATAAGTTATTTAGACTGTTATATTCTAAATAAGCTGTCATTCCATTTTCTTCTTTAATTAATCCTGAAATTGTAAATTCTTTCGTCACTTTTACAAGTTGCTTATTCTTTCCATTTGTTTCAAAAGTAAGCTTTACTTTTTTTCCAATTATTTTTTCAGGTTCTTTTTTATTAATTTTTTTAGCTAAAGATATTGGAATTGCAAGTTCATCTTTTTTAGGAATTTTTCCCTCTGCAATTACAGATTTTGTAATTTGAGAACTCCAAGTTGAAAGACTTTGGAATTCAAGTTCACTTTTATCTTCAAACTTAATTTTATGATTCCCCATAATATCTAGTATAGGTTCAACTTTTTCTACATGTTCAATTTCTTCTATCTTTTTAATTTGCTCCTCATCAATAATTAACTCTGCTTCTTCATTTCCAGAGCTTATTATTTGCTGTGTTTCCATTAAAGCTTCATTATTAGTTATTTCTTCGTCTTCACTTACTCTTCGCATAACTGCAAATACTTTTGGATTTGCTAAATCATTAACTGTTTTATTCATATAATTAGTCACACCATTTCCAAGACCTAGAAAAAACATAACTGAAGCTAAACCTATTGCTGAACCCATTGCAATTAAAAAGTTTATTTTCCAAGCATTAACAAAATGTTTAAAAGCTGTTTTAAAAGTATCAAAATAATTTAATTTCTTTGATTTTAAAGAAGCTTTATTTTGTAAACTTTCAATTCCTTTTAAGCGACGATCATCTAAGATTTTACCGTCCTCTAAATGAATAATACGACTACTATGATCTGCAACTTCTTGAGAATGTGTCACAACAATAATTGTCTTACCTGAATCTGAAATCTCTCTTAAAATTGATAAAACTTCTGCTGTATTTACTGAATCTAAAGCTCCAGTTGGTTCATCTGCAAGAATTATATCAGGATCTGAAGCCAAGGCTCTTGCAATTGCCACACGCTGTTTTTGTCCCCCAGAGAGCTGAGACGGCTTTTTCTTACGATGTTCATACAAACCAACTTGTTGAAGGAGATCTAACGCTCGATTTACTCTTTCTTTTTCAGAAATATTTACCATTTTTAGTGGAATAAGAACATTATCTAAAACTGTCAGATAGCTCACCAAATTAAAAGATTGGAAAATAAAACCGATAGTATCACGTCGATAGGCATCCATATCTTTTTCACGCTTTGAACTCTGCAAGATACCATCAACAAGAACCTCACCCTTATATTCTCTATCAAGTCCACCAATGATATTCATAAGTGTTGATTTTCCACCACCTGATTCACCGAGCAAACTGACAAAGTCTCCACGTTCAATTTTTAAGTCAATTCCTTTTAAGACAGGAAATTCTTCTTTAGCTAAGAAATATGATTTTTCAATATTCTTTAACTCTAAAGCAAGATGACCATCTGATAATTCCTGTTGTATATTTGTCGAAACTTCTTTTTTATTAAACTCTGAGTTAAAAGAGACTTTCCTATTTTGATTAATCTCTTCTTTGTCAGAAATAACTTTAGATGATGCCTTCTCTTCTTGATTCTTTTGACCTGAAAGAGTAATAGGCTTTACTTGATTTTGTTTATTTATTTCTTCTAATTTCTGAAGTTTCTTCTCTTTTTTCTTCTGCTTTCTAGATTTTGCTTCCTTTTTTAAACTTTCTTTTTCAAGATTTTCTGTTTTTTCTAAAGGAAGTTCTTGAATAGACTGGATTTTAAAGTCTTTTGACTCTTCTTTTATCTTATCAAATAATGCTTGAGCTTTTTGTGTAGCAATCGAATAATGATGCCAGGCTCCTTCAAACTTTATTTTACTTCGCTTAAGATTTTCGAGTTTTTCCGAAAACTCAGCTTGTGCTGTAACATTAGATATTGACTCTTCATCTGAAAATCGAGAGTTAAAGTCTTGAAAATCTTGAGAATAAACTTCTCTAAAGTTGATAACTTCCTCTCGCTTTTCATCTAACTGAGAGAAAGAACTTAACTCTAATTCATAAGTCTTTAAAAAATCATACGAAAAATTAACACTTTCTTCTTGAGAAAGAGGATTTTCAGGTATTTTCCAACTTTTTTCTAATCGCCAAATTTTTTCTAACTGACTTTTTTCTTTATAGAGATTTTCGAGTTTTTCTTTTTCTTCGTCTTTCATTCAAAGAAGCCTTTCAAGATATAGTACTACTATTTTAACATAAAATTTTAGTAATCTATTTTTTAAACATTAATATTATCTTGTCAAAGTTCAAAATAAACCTCTTACTTTAAGCAAGTAAAGAAATTAAAAACGCAAAGCTATTCCAGAGAAAGTGAAGCGAAAAGGACGCTTCTATCTTTTGATTTTTATAATAGACTGTCGATAAAATAATTGACATTCCAATATAAGTTCCCCAAACTTTCCAATCTAAAAAAGAAGCATTCATCATATGAACTAAACTAAAGAAAAATACAGAACAAAAAAAAGCAAGCTTTGGCCTCTTAGGAAAAAGGAAACGATGAATTCCCAAACGAAAAATAGTTTCTTCAAACATAGCCGCTCCTAGAGTTCCATGTAAAAATATTGAGTAAAAAGGAAGCATTGACATAATTTCAAGAACAAGTTCTTGATTTTCGCCTTCAGCAACAGTTTGACCGAATATAGAAAGGAGACTTGGCCATAAAATCGTCCAAATAAATAAGGCTAAAAAGAAGATTAAAACATCCCATTTACTAGACCAGAAATTTTTCCAATGCCAGGCACCCATCTTTGTTCTTCCCCAATAAATAAAGTAAAGAAAAGTTCCGATAAATAAAAGAAGATCTAGTAAAATTATAAATAAGGAGGGAGGAGCAGATAAAATAAAATACTGAATCAAAAATCCAGTTGTTTGACTCAAAATAAGAAGAGCAAATAAAATAGATAAATTCCATAACTTTCCTTCTAATTTAAAATCCTCAGCCTTTGATTGACTAAAAAGAGCGATAGAGACAAAAATAATTCCACCTAATACTGGAATCAAGAAAAGAAAAAGCATTTTCAAAGGATATTTAAAATACAATATGATAAATAAATAAATAAAAAAACTTAAAATTATAAAAATAATATTTATTAGCCAAAGAAAAGAAAGAGAAGAATTATTAGGATTTTGAATTACCTGTATATTTAAAATTGCATATGTCGCTAAACTCAAAAATGCTAGGATAAGATAAATAACAAGATAGCTATTACGTGAAATTTTATTTCTCATTTTTACACCTTCTTAATATTGTTTTGATATCTTCATTATATATTTAAATTCTATTTTGTAAAGAACAATAGCATCCTTTAGTATAAAATATTCTTTTTTAATTTATTTCACTTTTAAATGATTTACCACTTTCTTATAACCTAT
>JBKECB010000088.1:0-5564 GCA_047974165.1 Lactovum sp. | reverse complement strand
AACTAAAATAGTTGTAAAATAAAACTAGTTGTGTTAATATAAGTTTATAAAAAATTATATAAAATAAAAGGAGAAGTGATGGATAAGATTAAACTTGGATTTGCTCCAACACGACGTAATTTATTCAGTGCAGAGGCTGCAATTGAATATGCTAATTTAACAAGAAAAAAATTAGATGAACTTAATATTGACTATGTGGATATTTTGGATGTTAATGAAGATGGTCTGATTTATGATGATGTCAGCGTTGAAAAGACAGCTGAAAAATTTATATCTGAAAAAATAGACGGCCTTTTTATTGCTAATGAAAACTTTGGAACAGAGTATGCAGTGGCACGTCTAGCTAAAAAATTAAATGTTCCTGTAGTTCTTTGGGGCCCTATGGATGAGCATCCTGCAGAAGATGGCTCACGTTTGAGAGATACACAGTGTGGTCTTTTTGCGATTGGAAAAGTTTTGCGTCGTTTTAAAGTCCCATTTACATATATTAAAAATTCAGATGTAGATTCTAAGGCATTTGCTCAAGGTATGACTGATTTTGTTAAGGTATGTAATGTGGTAAAAACTTTCAAAAATACACGTATTCTTCAAGTTGGACCTCGTCCTTTTGACTTTTGGACGGTTATTTGTAATGAAGGTGAGTTGTTAGAACGTTTTAATATTCAACTTTCACCTCTTCCAATTGGTGAGTTGATTGATGAAATTTCTCTTGTTAAAGCTGAAAACTATGATCAGATTCAAAAAGCGATTGACTTTTTCAATGAAAATACAGAGGTTCAAATTACAGATGAAGAATTAGAGATGGTTGCAGCATTAAAAGTGGCTCTACAAAGTCTCTGTGAAAAGTATGGCTGTAACTCAGGGGTGATTCAATGTTGGACAGAATTGCAAAAGCAGATTGGAATTTTGCCTTATGCATCACTCTCGTTACTTCAAGAAGAAGGAATTCCATTTGTCTGTGAAACAGATGTGCATGGAGCTATCTCTGAGTTGCTTGTGGAGGCAGCATCACTTGGGGAACATCGTGCAATCTTTGCTGATGTAAATTGCCGGCATCCAGAAAATGAAAATGCAGAGTTACTTCAGCATTTAGGAGTCTTTGCATATCAAACAGCTGAAACGAAGCCAATTTTGCCAAAACGTCATTTTGTTTTTGATTATCCAGGATCAGTTGGCTTTAGGGCAATCAAGGATGAATATACACTTTGTCGTTTTGATGGAGATGATGGGAATTATTCACTGTTGATGGGAACAGCTAAAGGAGTTGATGGTCCTTATAATCAAGGAACCTATCTTTATCTAGAATTTGAAAATCTTAACCGAGCAGAGTTTAAGTTTGTAGAAGGTCCGTATATCCATCATGTGGCAGCAGTTAGAAAAAATGTCGTGCCTATTCTTTATGAAGCTTGTAAATACTTAGGAATTAAACCTGACTTTTATGATCCGATTGAAGAAGAGGTTAAAGCATATCTAAGGGGAGATGAATGAATTTAGCAAAAAAAGCTGCAGAGTTAAGAATTGCTATTCTTGACTTAGTTTATCAAGGAAAGACAGGTCATATCGGAGGTGACTTGTCTTCTATCGATATCTTGACAACTCTTTATTATGATGTGATGTCTATCGATCCAGAAAATATGTCAGATCCAAATCGTGATCGTTTTGTATTAAGTAAGGGACACTCTGTAGAGGCTTTGTGGGTGACTTTGGCTGATAAAGGATTTTTCCCAAAAGAAGAATTAAAAACTTTTTCTCAAAAGGGCTCATTATTTATTGGACACCCAAATAATAAAGTCAATGGCGTTGAAATGAATACAGGTTCTTTGGGACATGGTCTTCCTGTTTGTGTAGGAATTGCTCTAGCTGCAAAGATGGACGGTCGCTCTTATCAGACCTATACTTTGATGGGAGATGGTGAACAGGCTGAAGGATCTGTCTGGGAAGGAGCGATGGCAGCAGCAAATTATAAGTTAGATAATTTAACTGCAATTATTGATCGCAATGGTTTACAAATTTCAGGAACTACTGAAGAAGTGATGGCTTTAGATAATCTAACCCAAAAATGGGAAGCTTTTGGCTGGGAAGTTATTTCTGTAAATGGGAATGATAGTTCAGAGTTAAAAGCGGCTTTAAATCGTCCGCATACTAAAGATAAGCCTAAGATGATCATTGCAAATACGATAAAGGGAAAAGGAATTTCTCAGGCTGAGAATAATCCAAGCTGGCATCATTTTGTACCAAGTCAAGAAGTTTATCAAGAAGCCAGAGCTGAACTTCTTGCAAATTTTGAAAGTTTAGGAGGCTCAGATGAATAAGATTTCTAATCGCCAAGTAATGTGTAATGTTCTAATGAAGGCAGTTACTAAAGATAAACAATTGTGTGTCTTGACAAGTGATTCTCGTGGTTCAGCTTCATTGACAGAATTTACAAAGCAGTATCCAGAAAATAGTATTGAGACAGGAATTGCTGAACAAAATATTGTCAGTATTGCAGCAGGCTTAGCACATAGTGGGAAACGTCCTTTTGTAGCATCACCAGCCTGTTTTTTAAGCATGAGAAGTATTGAGCAGGTAAAGGTAGATGTGGCTTATTCTAATACAAATGTAAAGCTTGTAGGTATCAGTGGTGGAGTAAGCTATGGTGCTTTAGGAATGAGCCATCATTCAGCTCAAGACTTTGCAGTGACACGTGCCATTCCTAATCTTGAAGTCCTTTGTCCTGCTGACCGTTTTGAAACAGAGGCGATGTTTGATTATTTGACAAAATCTGATAAGCCAGCTTATATCCGACTAGGAAGAAATCCTGTAGAGGATGTCTATGATGAAATTCCAGAGTTTAAAATTGGAAAAGCAGTGGAGCTTATTAAGGGTAAAAAAATAATAATTGTAGCTATTGGTGATCCCGTAGGACTAGCTTTAAAAGTAGCAGAAAAATTAAAAAAAGATAATATTCAAGTAACAGTTATAAATATGCCGAGTATTAAACCATTTGATGACCGCTATTTTAAGAAAAACTTACCTGAGTATGATCAACTTATTAGCTTAGAAGAACATAGTATTTATGGTGGCTTGGGATCGGCACTTTCTGAAATTATCTCAAAAAATAAGATATCAATAAAGCATGAGCTGATAGCTCTTGCAGATTGTCCTACAATTTGTGGAACAGCAGCAGAAATTTTTGAAGATAATGGTTTATCGATAGAAAATATTGTTAAAATTGTAAAAGAAGGTGTGGATTAAATGTATCGAATTGTAATAGACCAAAGTACCTCAGCGTCTAAAGCTATGTTATTTGACGAAGATTGTTTGATTTCAAGAGTGGATAAGAAACACGAGCAAATTTATCCTTTTGAAGGCTATGTAGAACATAATCCAAATGAGATTGTCAGTAATGTTAAATTTATAATTGAAGAGATCATTCGCCAAAATAATTTAAAATATTCTGATATCCTCTCTCTTTCTATTACCAATCAACGAGAGACATCTTTGGCTTGGAAAAAATCAAGTGGACGGCCGATTTATAATGCTATTGTTTGGCAATGTGGAAGAACAAGTGATTACTGCAAGGAAATGCAAGTTCATAATGCATTTGTTAATAAGATTACAGGGCTTCGAGTAGATAACTATTTTTCTGCTCCTAAATTTAACTGGATTATGTCAAATGTTGAAGAAGCAAGGACATTAGCTGAAAATGAAGATTTATGTCTAGGAACAATTGAAAGTTGGTTGATTTATCACTTATCTGAGGAGAAAAATTTTTTTACAGATATTAGTAATGCCTCACGAACTCTATTGATGGATATTGAGAAAAATGAATGGTCTCAAGAGATGATTAATCTTTTTGAGTTGCCAAAGTCAGCTCTTGCTCAGATTAAACTTCCAGATGAAAAATTTGGACATTACAAAGGAATTCCAATTACAGGTGTTATTGCAGATTCACAAGCAGCACTTTATGCACAAGACTTAAAGTTAAAATCAGAAGTAAAGGTAACAATGGGGACAGGCTCTTCTATTATGGTCAATACAGAGGAGGAGAGTTTTAAAAATTTGACAGTTTTGACAGCCTTATACCACTGTCAACAAGGAAAAAATCTCTATGCCTTGGAAGGAATTATTAAATCTTTTGGTGATACGATAGAGTTTGTAAAAGAGAACTTAGAAACGTTTAAAAACTATAATGCAATTTTTGATTATACATTCTCTAAAGAAAGTCAGGGAGGGATTATTTATATCCCAGGACAGTATGGTTTAGGTTGTCCTTACTGGAAAGAGGATGTTGGTTGTCATATCTTAGGATTGTCACGAAAGTCTAAAAAAGAAGATATCGCAGCAGCAGCCATAAAAAGTTTGGCTTTTCAGATTAAACTTGTTATTGATGAACTTGAAAAGATACTAAATACAACGATTACTAAAATTAAAGTAGATGGTGGTATGAGTAAGCAAGCTGTATTTGTTCAATTTATTGCTAATCTTACTCAAAAGGAAATTGAAATTTTAGATATTGAAGAGGCTTCGGCTTTTGGGGCATTAAAAGTAATTACAGACTATCAAGTAAAGACAGAAAATTCTCGAAGTTTTTTAGCTCAAAGTTTAGATGAAATTGAGTTTTTAAATTATGAAAAATGGAAAGATATGTTAGAGTTACTTTTGAATGAAAATTAACTTTTAAATACAGATGGATTTTTGTTTATCTGTATTTTTAAATTGATGGAAAAATGAAAAGAAATGAAGTTTTATAAAAATTACAATATCAAGTTCCAGCTGCAAATAAAAAGTACGTGATTATTTATGTAGATGTTGCTTGTAAAGCAGATAATCGTTGTGATTATTCAATATTTATTAACTCCTTGTGGAAATATTTTAGGAATTATAGTAGGGTGTTTTGAAGAGGTGATTAAAGGATAAAAAGAAAATTTAGATTATTTAGAATATTGTTTAAATACAATGAAAAGCTATTAAGGGGAAAAATTCTTGAATTAATGAGGATAGAAGATATTTATGTATTAAAAGGAGCTAAAGATTTGATTGAAGATAAGGAATCTTTGGAAATGTGCGAAGGAGTGAATTTTATCATAGTCCAAGCTTTAAAAAAGTCTGATGAAAAATTATATCTGACTCTACAAGGCTTATTAACAAACCTTGCAATCACTAAAAATGATATTGCCATTTGGATTGGTTATCGAGCCATTGTCCTAATCTAGTTCAAGAGTCTATACTGCTCGAGTTTTATTTTCATCTGCAATTTCAATTTGGTAAATTCTATTGAATATTTATTTAAAAACTTATGTTTATTTTTCTGAACTTACAAAAGAGCTAAGTCCCTGTGGAAAAATGGGTAAATCTCTTTGTGAACAACTATTTTACCCAATAGCAATAGGGTAAAAATTGATTTGACTTCCCACATGATGAAATCTGGCTAATTGGTGACCAATCAACTGTAGTGCCTTGCTTAAATCAACGTCAGGAAAATATATTGTCAGGTAAAATGTAGCTAAGGATTAATGATGATATGACTATGGAGAAGAAGTTAATACTAAAGAAATCATTATTTTTAATAGTGTGGATAG
>JBKECB010000037.1:0-8666 GCA_047974165.1 Lactovum sp. | reverse complement strand
GAAATATAAAAACCTTTTCATAGGATATCTTTTTTCTTGATAATTTTTTAAAAAAAGTACAATACTTGTATAGACAAATGACTTTGTCAAGCATCAGCGACTGTAAATCTAACGATATAAAAAATAAAACAAAGGAAGTTTTATTATGGTACAGATTTCGCTAATACCTGAAGAACTTAAAAATCAGGCACAATGTTGTTTTCTATTATTTGATTTCCTTACTATTAGCTCTTGAGCTCGATTTATTACTTGAGGAAATGACAGTTCCTGCTTGATTTTTAAAAGACCTTAAAGGCTATGACGCCAAAAAAGTTGATGCCAGTAGTGACTCCAAAGGTAGATGCTGAATGTCCAATTGCGTGTCAAGCTTTCAAGAACACTGGGAATTTAACTTTTGACTTCCCAAATTAAATCCCTTAAAATAAGCATTACCAGCTTCTTTTCAAAAGTTACTATAGATTACTTGACACTTACACCCTTTTAATAAGATTTGACAAGACATAAGCTTTTTGATAAAATAAAAAAAGCGTTTGAAAAACGACTTTATACAAGAAATGGGGTGAAAAATATGTCAAGAACAGTTGTTCGTAAAAATGAATCTCTTGAAGATGCACTCCGCCGTTTCAAGCGTGATACATTAAAAGCTGGTACACTCCAAGAGTTACGTAAGCGTGAGCAATACGAAAAGCCATCTGTAAAGCGTAAGAAAAAATCAGAAGCGGCTCGTAAACGTAAAAAATTCTAAATCAAGAGCGACTTTGGTCGCTTTTTTTATTGTAATAATGAAAAGTCTAAAAATTAAATTTAAGTCAAGATATGATATGATATAAAAGAAAGACAAGCTAAAAGTTTTAAAATAAAGGAGAAAATGATGATCAATATTTATAAATCATCTCTAGATGGAAAATTAATAGAAATCCAAGAATATGAAGTCGATTGCTGGATAAATATGGTTGCTCCGACAGAGTCAGAACTTTTAGAAGTTAGCAGAAAGTATAATGTAGATAAAGATTTCTTATTAGCAGCACTTGATGATGAGGAACACTCACGTATTGAGATAGATAATGAAAATAGTACGACATTAATATTGGTTGACTCGCCAATCATGGAAAAAGAAATCGAACGTAGTGTTTATAATACGATACCGATTGCCATTATCCATACCAAGCAAGTAGTAATTACTGTCTGCTTGAGAGAAAATGTTGTATTTCAAAGCTTTAAAACAGGGACAGTAAAAACATTTTTTACTTACAAGAAATCTCGCTTTATCCTACAGATATTGTATGGAAATGCCATGCTCTTTTTGAAAGACCTAAAGCAGATTGATAAACTAAGTGAGGAGGTAGAATCAAGACTACATGTTTCTATGAAAAATAAGGAGCTGATTCAGCTTTTAGACTTACAAAAAAGTTTGGTCTACTTTTCTACCTCACTAAGGGCAAATGGTATGGTTCTAAGGCGACTAACACGACTTAGTTTTATGAATCTTTATGCAGAAGATAAGGAGCTTTTAGAAGATACAGTTATTGAAAATGAACAGGCTGTTGAAATGTCTAAAATCTATACAGATATCTTGAGTGGTACGATGAACGCTTATTCATCAGTGATTTCAAATAATCTAAATATTGTAATGAAACTCTTGACCTCCATTACCATTGTCATGGCTATTCCAACTATGATTTATAGTTTTTACGGTATGAATGTTAGCTCACTACCTTTTGTTGATAGGGCTGATGGCTATCTGATTATTTTTATTTTTTCAGTAATCAGCTGTTTGATTTCTATCATTATCATGGCAAAGAAAAAAATGTTTTAATAAAGGAAAGAGAATGAATAACAAAGAAAATTGGCTTAAAAATATAATTATTTTTTTAACAGGTCAATCTATTTCTCTGTTTGGGTCATCCATTGTCCAGTATGCTATTATGTGGTATGTGACTTTGCAAACAGAGTCTGGAATGATGATGACGATTTATATTTTGTGTGGATTTATTCCCACTTTTCTCCTTTCTCCTTTTGCAGGTGTTTGGGCAGATCGCTATCATCGTAAGTGGTTGATTATACTGTCAGATAGCTTTATCGCCTGTGCGACATTAATTTTAGCTCTTTTATTTTTAAATGGCAATACTTCAATTTACCTTCTTTTTGGAATGGCAGCAATTAGAGCAGTGGGGACAGGGATACAAACTCCAGTAGTTGGAGCTGTTTTACCACAGATTGTACCTAAGGAGAAACTGACAAGAGTGAATGGTATTAATGGAAGTATACAAGCTATCATGATGTTTGCGGCACCTCTTGTTAGTGCGACTTTATTGACAGTTACAAGTCTTGAGATGATTCTTTTTATTGATGTGATCACTGCTCTACTTGCAGTATCTACCCTCCTTTTCTTTTTAAAGATACCAAGTCATAAAAAAGCATTAGAAAAGCAAGAAATAACTTATTTGACAGATTTTAAAGAAGGCATTGCTTATATAAAAAGTCATGATTTTTTAAAAAATTTCTTCTTTTACTTTGCTCTAATTATGTTCTTCACGGCTCCAGCTTCTTTTTTAACACCGCTACAAGTAACACGTAGTTTTGGTGGGGAAGTTTGGAAACTTACAGCTATTGAGATTAGCTTTTCTATAGGAATGATGATAGGTGGTGCAGTCATCGCCTCCTGGGAAGGTTTTTCAAATAAAATTAAAACAATTGTATTTTCGTCTTATATTATGTCCGTTTGTACTATTGGCTTAGGAATAAGGCCGCTATTTTGGATTTATCTTCTATTTATGGCAATATTTGGCATTGCAATGCCTATCTTTAGTACTCCATCTAATGTTCTTCTACAAGAAAAAGTTGAAGAAGCCTATCTTGGCAGAGTATTTGGTGTTATGGGAATGATTTCAACCTCGATGATGCCTTTAGGTATGCTAGTCTTTGGACCTATTGCAGATATTTTGGCGATTGAGTATTTATTGATAGGCAGTGGACTTGTCCTTGTCTTTCTTACTTTCCTTGTTTCTCGAAATAAATCCCTTCTTAAAGCAGGAAAATAAAAAATTATCTTTAAAAAGATAATTTTTTATTAAAAAAACTAGCTCTTGCTGATTTTGCGAGGAGGGTTATAGAGAATAAATGAATTTCTTCGATAACTTATTCTATCCTATAGGAGTTATAGGATAGATTTATTATAAAAAACTTTTCTTTAAAATACCTAAAATATATTCAGAAAATAAACAAAAAGAAAAACCAGCTCTTGCTGATTTTTCGAGGAGAGTTTATAGAGAATAAATGAATTTCTTTGATAACTTATTCTATCCTATAGGAGTTATAGGATAGGTTCATTATAAAAAACTTTTCTTTAAAATGCCTAAAATATGCTCAAAAAATAAATAAAAAGAAAAACCAGCTCTTGCCGATTTTTCAAGGAGAGTTTATGAAGAATAAATGAGTTTCTGAGATATTTATTCTATCCTATAGGAGTCATAGGATAGATTTATTATAACTATTTATCCTAAAAATAGTGTAAAATATGCTCAGAAAAAAGTGAAATTCATGTTAAAATAGGAAAATGAATAAACAAAGAGTTTTTAGCCTTTTGATTTCTGTTTTTGTTCTGGGTATTTTATCAGGTCTTGTCGCAGGAATCTTAGGTTTTTTTATGGATTGGATAGCAGAGCTTTTTTTAGCTTTTAATGAGACAAATAAGATGCCGGTTGCAGTTAATGCAACCTCTTTTAGACGCTTACTTTCTCCCATTTTAGCCTCTCTTTTATCAAGTCTTATATGGTTTTTAATTCGACGTCAGAAAAAAATTCCTAAGATTAGCCAGGTTATTGAAGGTGAAAAAATGCCATTTATAGGCTCAGTCGCTCATATCTTTAATCAGCTACTTTATGTAGGTGCGGGCGGGTCAGTTGGACGAGAACTTGCACCAAGAGAGTTTGCGACCTTATTAGCTGAAAAATGGCAAAGGCTTTTAACTTTTTTTAAGTTAGATTATTTAACAGCTGAAGATAAACGTCTTCTCATTGCCTCAGCAGCAGGTGCAGGATTTGCTGGAGCTTATCTCTCCCCTCTTACAGGGATGTTTTTTTGTATAGAAATACTCTATAAAAAAATATCAAAGAAAAGTATTGCGATAAGTTTGACCATGTCTCTGATTGCCATGCAGATAGGGATTTTAATGAAAGGAAATGAGCCTTATTATCTCTTAGGACTAGAAACTTTTTCTAGTAAGTCTTTTCTTTTAACTCTTTTTCTATCACCATTATTAGGTCTATTAGCTGCTTTCTTTCGCCGTTCCTTTCTCTGGGCAGAAAGAAATCAAAGCAAAGATAAGAAAATTCTCTGGCAATTACCTTTAGCTGCTCTTTTGACAGGATTTATCTCGATGCTATTTCCACAAATTATGGGAAATGGTCGTGGTCTTGCTCAACTTTCTTTTAATGCAGAAAGCCAAGAGCTTATTGTGACTTTACTGCTTATCGCCTTACTAAAAGGTCCAGTCACAGTTATGACGATTCGTGCGGGAGCAGCAGGAGGTACACTGACTCCTTCGATTAGCATGGGAGCAAGCTTGGGAGCGAGTTTAGTCCTTGTCTTTCCTATTCTTCCTGTTTGGCAGGGTGCAATGATTGGAGCAGTCGCCTTTCTTTCAGCAGCTCAGCAAGCACCTTTGATGGCTTTATTTATGATGTTAGAGATTAGCCATCTACCCTTATCATCAGTTGCCCCTCTTGCTTTGTCAGCCTGTCTTTCACTTGCAAGTTCGCAGATGATTTTAAAGAAACTTTAAATTTTTCTAAAAGTAAATGAATAAATTACTTCTTTCTTGATAAAAAAATAAATAGTCTAAAATAACAAATGGAAATGTTTAACCTTTCAATGTCTCTTAGAACTGCTGGTCTGAGTGACTTAATAATTATCTAAAACAGACGTTCAGATGGACTGTTGGATATGAAATAAAACTTAACAGACAAGAGAGATAAATAAAAATGATTAAAAGTATGATAAAGCAGAATTACAGACAAAAAAAGACTGTTTTATATCCAGATATAATTTCAAAGAAAAATAGTCAAGTTATTTGATCCTTATATTTGAAATAATGTCAATTTTAGTTGGGATCATTTTTTATTTTTAATAAGTATTACTATAAATAAAATTATTTTACTTATTCAAGAGCAAGTGGGAAAATAAAACAGACTTATTTGGAGTATTTATTATCTACTAGTCTTACTTGTCTTCTCTTTTTTAAAATTAAAGAATATAAAAAGTTTCTTCTTTTTAATCTCGATATGTTATATATTAATCAATCAACTCAGTAAAGAAAGTCAAAATTTTACTATTTCTTGCATCTTTACCGTTTATTGATAGTTTGCTTGAGAGTATCTGGCTTTATGTAATTTTATAAAAAAATTAAATACTTTATTTTATAATGTGGAAAATATTAAAAAATACTAGTAATTTAAGCCTATATTTGATATTATATATAATGTTAAGTTGAAAAAATTAGTCAAATTAGTATAGGAGTCAAAGGTGTTATTTAACTTTCTTTCGGAAAATCAAGAGTCAGTTTTTATGCTGCTAGGAGGACTTGGTGTCTTTTTATATGGCATAAAATTAATGGGTGATTCATTAAAAGCATATGCTGGAGATGAGTTGAGAGATATTATTAATAAATATACGTCAAACCCTTTTAAAGGTGTGCTGGTGGGTGCATTATCAACAGTTGTTATCCAAAGTTCTTCAGGAACGACAGCACTTGCAATTTCATTAGTACGTGCAGGTTTGATGAATTTACGACAAGCAATTGGTGTAATTATGGGTGCAAACATTGGAACGACCATTACTGCCTTTTTATTAGGCTTGAAAATTAAAGAATACGCTCTGCCAATCATGTTTGTGGGTGCCTTGATATTTATGTTTTCCTCTGCACGTAAGAGAGGCCTTATTGGACAAATTATTTTTGGCTTTGGCTCTTTATTTTATGGGATGTCACTCATGGAAACACCTTTAGAAAAAATTGCCAGCACTCCTTGGTTTACAGATGTGATGACTGCAGTTGCAGATACTCCTTTATTAGGAATCGTTATTGGAACTGCCTTGACCATGCTCGTTCAATCCTCAAGTGCGACAATTGGTATTTTAGAAGGATTGTATGCAACAGGTGCCTTTACTTTTCCAGTTGCAGTTGCCATTTTACTTGGAGATAATATAGGGACAACTATAACCTCTATCCTTGCAAGTTTTGGGGGGAGCAAAGACGCAAAGCGTGCGGCCTTGTCTCATTTATTTTTCAATATTTTTGGAAGTCTTGTATTTTTTATTTTGCTTTACGGATTAGGGTTCGTTGATTTCCTAGCTTGGATATTTAGTGGCTTACAAGCAGAGATGCAGATTGCGATGACGCACTTAACCTTTAATGTGACGGTGACCTTTATGCTTGTCTGGTTTGTAAAACAGATAGAATCTTTTGCGAAATTTGTCATTCCTGTGAGCGAAGATGAGCTTTCTCTGGAGCAACAAGAACACTTCTTAGATTTACAATTAACACATAGTGCTCCTGCACTTGCGATTGATCAAGCACGTAAGGGTTTAGCTACACTTGCAGATTCTGTAGAGTCTCAAATGCAGACAGCTTTAAAGTATACCGATAGTCTGAATGTAAAATATGCGCGTGAAGTAGAGCAAATTGAAATCGGAATTAATGCGATTGATAAGTTACTGAAGTTATTTTTTATGGAACTTTCAGCCCAGGATTTAAATGAAGAAGATTCACGTACTTTGAGCGGTTATATGTATTCAATTAATGAATTTGAGCGTATTGGAGATTTGACCGAAAAAGTAATTTTAAATGTTGAACGCTTAAATGATGGAAAAAATAGCCTAAGTAAAGAAGCGCTTACGGAAATTAAAAAAATGTTGGCCATTGCTTTTTCAGCAACAAGAAAGGCACGTCAACTTTATACAGATGAAGATTTGACATTTGTGGGACGCATCATTGAGAAAGAAAAATACTTGGACCAATTAGAGCGTAAATACTATAAGGCTCATTTGCAACGTGTGAAAGATGGGATATGTACAGGTAAAAATGCGATTGAATATGTGGATATGATTTCTGATTTAGAAAGAATCGGAGACCATGCGGTGAATATTTCTGAGTATTACTCTAATGCCAACCAAGTTTTAACAGAGGAAGAAATGGAGTTTGATTTATCTGAGTTACTGAATGATTTACATAGTCCTCTTGCTCTTAAATAAGATAGAAAAGTGAAGCTTTGAAAGTAATCTCAAAGCTTTTTAAGTACTTATGGACAGTCGATAGTCTTCCTTCTCCTTGAAAGTTCATTTTAATTTAAAAATAATTCCAGAGTTTATTTTTGATAAAATAAAAAAATAGTCTATAATTATTAAGTGGAAAGTCTTTCATTAATTTTCTACTATTCCTAAGAGCTGCAACAGTTATCTAAAGCTTTAGATGTCTGTATGATCTGTTGGAGAAGAAATAAGGAGGGGTATAGTAGAAAATATCATTAATCCACTAAACAAACTGAAAATGGATTTAGAATCAGAGTATAAAGACATTGTAAAAAATAACTGGTGGCAGATTATAGTTTTTGTGCTAGTTGGTGTCATTATTGCTTATTGGGCTTATGCTTTTTATTGCACAAGTCGTGGCTATAACTTTACTGGTGTGAGCATCAGTTGGTATTCACAAATATCTTATAAAAGATGGAGGTAGCTGAGAAAGCTCGAGTTATTTTTGATGATAAAAATTACAAATTTAGCCAAAAAATATGGCAAGCTGACAGTTTTTGAAAGTGTTGATCTGCTGATAAAAAATCGGCAGGCAACACTTATTGTTGGCATTAATGGAAGTGGGAAAACAACCTTTTTAGAAACGCTTGTCGGAATGCGGAAAGCGGATACAGGGTTTGTTTCACTTGATGGTAACCCGCAATCATCTGTTGAATTTAAGAAACAAATTTTTTATATTCCGTCAGATTTTTATTTACCTGAGTTTATGACAGGTAGTGAGTACTTAAATTTTACTCTAGAGCGTTATGAAATGGCTGACAGAGCACTAAAAGATAAACTTTTAGACATTTATGATTTAAAGACCGATCAAAATAAGTTGATAGAAACCTACTCTTTTGGCATGAAAAAGAAACTGCAAATTATTGCAGCTATTGCTTCTAAGACATCTTATATTATTGCTGATGAATTGTTGAGCGGGCTTGATTTTGAGATGTCGTTATTAACCTTGCAGCTTATGCGTGAAGCCGTAAAAAAAGTAGGGTTGGTATTTGTTACACACGATCAACTTACCCTTGAGTACTTCAACGATGCAATTTATTTGATGCAAAATAAAAGACTGACGAAATATGAAGGAAAGGTATCAATATTAACAGAAATTATTATCCAGGAGAGTAAAATTGACAAAAAAATTAGTGAATTTCAGAGATATTATTTTTCTTCTGAAGTTTTACCTCAATAATTCACTTCACGGTTTGCTGAATCGCCCTATACTTAAAACTAAATGGTCACGCTATTTAATTTTATCAGGTTTATTTATTGCCTACTTTGCTTACTTCTATTTGAATATGATGCAATTCGCAGTTCTTGAGAGCGGATTGAAAGAAGTGACAATTGATAGTTATACTAAGCGAGTGGCCGCT
>JBKECB010000085.1:0-1910 GCA_047974165.1 Lactovum sp. | reverse complement strand
TTAATTTTTGATTTGTTATAGTTTTAAAACCATCAAAGTTAACTAACAGTTCAATCGATGATTTACTACTTAATTCTGAAATTGGATTCTTCATTTCTTCTCCTTTATTTTATAATTTTATCATATCTATTAAGATAAGAGAAAAAGGAAAATGGGCTTTTATTTAAAGCTTACTCTGTAAAAATTTATTTTCAATCCTTTTCATTTTTATAAAATATTTAAAGTAATAATACAAAGTCTAATAAATGAAAATAAAAATAGGAGACCGTCAAAAAATCATAAACAAGCCTCCAACTAAACTAAGTAAAAATATTAATACTAAAAAAAGACATTTATATGCCTTTCTTTTTATTTTATTTTAATTTTTTTCATATCTGATCATATCAAAAAAGACGAAATCAAGTCTTATCAACTTTCTTTCGTCTTGTAACTTATCTCTACTTAAAAAGGGAACATGAGCATCGCACCGATACAGATAGCTGCGATACGGATGAGATACATCGGTACAGCAAATGCCCAGAATTGTGGGAGTTTATATTTACCCATACCAAGAATCATGGCTGGCATACCGTCAATCGGCATGTACCCGCCATTCCAGCCTGAAATTGTTACTGCCACAGCTGCGGCAACTGGACTCACACCCAGACTCGCACAAGTTGCAATGGCAATTGGTGCAAAGATATAAACTGAGCCCATATTTGAACCTGTAAATGTTGCACAGGTACTTGTTAAAAGTGTGAAGATGAGCAAGATGATAAATGGACTTGCGTCAGCACCCATCATTTCTGCAACTTTTTCACCAAGCATTGTTGTAAATCCTGTCCTACCAAGTGCATCTGCAACACCGATAACACCTGCCATCATTAAAATGACTGGCGCTCCCATATTGTCACGTACTTCTTTAAAGTCAAGAACATTCACAAACATGATGACCGAAGCTGCTAGTCCAGGAACTATATAAGCAATGTCTCCCAATTGGCTCATCATCATCATTCCGACAACACTTGCAACGAAGGCTGCAATCGTTACGTACTCTTTCCATTGAGGAAGAGAAGTCTTCTCTGCTTCTTTTTCAAGTTCTACATTTTCTTCTTCATTGGCTTCCATAATTGGATGATCTGGTAAGATTTTATAAGCAATTAATGTCCAAGCGAGGAATGCGAGAGACAAGATAAGCATAACGCCTGAGTATTTCATCATTGATAGAGTTTCAGTATATCCTGTCGTTTCCAATAAACTAACTGAAATACCAAACATCAGCGCTACATTAAAAGGAATCAATGGATGGTTAGTTGCAAAGCCTAAAGGCATCAATAACTTAGAAGTTGGCATATTTTTATTGTAAGGTAAAGCTGCAACTAAGGACAAAATAAGTACATAATAACCTGTATTTCCCATACCTACTAAACTTGTACCTAACATGACAACGAAAACTAAAAGTGCATAACTCTTGTAGCCCCCTTTTTCAACTAACGCATACATGGCTGACTGAATCTTCTCCATTAAACTCGTTTTCATCAGTGCTGCCATAACGACCATAAATCCTGCAATCATCACGACTGTGGGGTTAATAAATCCTGCAAATGCTTCAGGTACTGTACCTAATCCTGTTGCTACGACTAACAAACAAGCAAAGATGGGTGGTGCTCCAAAAGCAAATTTGTCAGACATAATCATCACGATCATCAGAACTAAAATACCTAAGGCTAAGGTCATATCTAGTGTCATTTTCTATTCTCTCCTAAACTGTATTATTTTTAATTTATTTTTTATTTTTATAAACGATCTTTCAAAAACTGATAAGCGAACTGGTCAATCCTCTCGCCAAGTGATGGCCCATGACAGCCTAATGAATAGTTAATCAAAGTAGCATCCGCGTCGACTTCTGTCAATGCATGGTAGAGTTTCTC
>JBKECB010000057.1:0-14031 GCA_047974165.1 Lactovum sp. | reverse complement strand
ATTCCTGCAAGAACACCAAGTTGATCAAGTTGTTCAATATTTGTTTGTGTGAGTTTTGTTCTATTTTTAAGCTCTTTTTTACTTAAAAACTCTCCTTTTTCTCTTTCATCTATTACTGTCTTAGCTGCTGTTGAGCCCAGCCCATCTAAGATTCTAAATGGTGGGATTAAAAGATTTTCTTGAATGATAAAATTCTCGGCATCACTCTTATAAAGGTCGATCTGTCCAAAGTTAAAGCCACGCTCACGCATCTCATTACAGATTTGTAAAGCATCGAGGAGATTACTTTCTTTAGGACTAAGTGGCGCATTACGATCGTTACGTCGACCTTCAAATTCCTTGATTTTTGCCTTAAGCTGGATTAAAGGAGCTGTCATAATAGACATGTCAAATGCTTCTGCTCGAAGAGTAAACCAGACACAATAATAAGCCATAGGACGATGCACTTTAAACCAGGCCACACGTATCGTCATAATCGAGTAGGCAGCAGCATGTCCTTTAGGGAACATGTATTTAATCTTTGCACAGGAGTCGATATACCACTGAGGCACATCATGTTCTTTCATAAGTTTTGTATATTCTGCAATCTTTTCTTCAGAAAGAATCCCATTTGCCCAGAGACCTTTACGGACATCCTCCATAATCTTAAATGAAATTGTTTTATCTAAGCCTTTTTGAATCAAATAAGTCATAATATCATCACGACAACCAATCACACTCGAAAGGTCCGCAATCCCTGCTTGAATAATATCCTTAGCATTACCTGTCCAGACATCTGTCCCATGAGAAAGACCAGCAATCTGCATCAAGTCAGCAAATGACTTGGGCTTAGATTCTGAAATCATTCGCATAGACGAGACCGTTCCAGACTCAGGAATCCCATAGGTTCCAATATTAGTCATAGCTTGCTCAGCAGTAATTCCCAAAGGTTTTGTACTTCTAAAGAGTTCAATAACCTCTGGGTCATCCAAAGGAATGTCCTCAGCAGCTATGCCTGTAACAGCCTGAAACATCTTAATCATAGTAGGTACGACATGTCCTAGGATATCTAACTTTAAGATATTGTCATGAATGGCATGGAAATCAAAGTGAGTTGTTTTCCAAACTGCATTGATATCATCAGCCGGATACTGTATCGGTGTAAAGTCATAGACATCCATATAGTCAGGGATAACAATAACACCACCAGGATGCTGACCTGTCGAGCGTTTAACTCCTGCAGAGCCTATCGCCAAACGCTCTTTTTCTGCTTGATTATAGTATTTATTATAATCTTCAGCATAGCCTTTCACATAGCCAAAGGCTGTTTTATCTGCCACCGTTTGGATTGTTCCAGCTTTAAAGGCATTTGACTCTCCAAAGATACGTCTCACATCTAAGTGAGCTTCTGGCTGATCTTCAGATGAAAAGTTCAGATCAATATCGGGAACCTTGTCCCCTTTAAATCCTAAAAATGTCTCAAAAGGAATTGCCTGCCCATCTTTATTAAGACGTTCTCCACAGTTTGGACATTGCTTTTCAGGCATATCAAAACCTGAGCCATAACGTCCATCTTCAAAAATTTCAAAATACTGGCATTTTTTACAAAGATAATGTGGCGAGAGAGGATTAACTTCTGAAATACCCAGCATTGTTGCTGCCAGAGAACTTCCGACTGAGCCACGTGACCCTACAACGTAGCCTCTCTTATTTGAATTATGAACTAATCGTTGAGAAATCAAATAAATACCAGCATAGCCATTTCCTACAATCGAACGCAGCTCTTTCTCCAAACGCTTATCAATAATGTCTGGCAAGGGATTACCATACATTTTATGAGCAATCTCATAAGTAATACGTACGACATCCTCTTCTGCTCCTTCCATATAAGGAGTATAGAGATCTGTTCGAACTGGAACAAGTTCTTCAAATTCTTCAAGTAATTTATTGGGGTTTTTGATAACAATTTCTTTTGCCTTCTTTTCATCCAAGAAACTAAACTCTTCAAGCATCTCTTGAGTTGTTCTAAAATGAACCTTTGGTAAAGGCAGTGGCTGAGCATATTCTCCTCGTCCCATACGACGATTAATCTCTGCTCCTTTTCCTTGACCTCGGATGATAATTTCACGAAAGAGCTCATCTGATGGGTCTAAGTAATGGACATTACCTGTTGCAATAACAGGCTTACCTAAACTTTCCCCAATATTTATTAATTTTTCAAGTAAGGACTCAAGGTCTGAAGAATTCGGAATATTTCCACCCGCAATCAATGGTAAATAGCAAGATGGCGCTTGAACTTCAATAAAATCATAGCGTCCTGCAATTTCTAATACTCTTTCATCTGAATGATTCAGTAATGCATTAAAAAGCTCTCCTTTCGCACACGCTGTTCCTAGCATTATCCCTTTTCTATGCTTTTCTAAAAGAGAAAGAGGAACTCTAGGAACTCCATGAAGATAATCAATATTAGAGTGAGAGACAATCTTAAATAGATTTTTTAAGCCTTCTTCTGTTTGAGCATATAAAGTAATATGCTTGATTGTTGCGTGCTTATAACTGTTTTCCTTATCAATTAACTTCTCATTAAGTTCTAGAAGATCTGAAAAGCCAAGTCCAGGACGTTCACGCACTTCATTTAAAAAGAGAAATAAGATACGACCTGTTGCTTCAGCATCAAAATTTGCCATATGATGGTGTTCTAAGGAGACACCAAAACGCTTTGTTATCGATGCTAGACCATGTCGCTTTTGCTCTGGATAAAGAAGACGTGAGAATTCCAAGGTATCAATTACCGGCTGACTAATTTGCTCTAAACCTTCTCGCAAATAGTTCATATTCATAAAGCCCATATCAAAAGTCGCATTATGGGCAACAAGAATAGAACCTTCACAAAATTTTTGGAAACTTTCCAAGACCTCTTTCAGAGGCTTAGCATTTAAAAGGTGAGCATCTGTAATTCCTGTTAGCTCTGTTGTAAACTCAGAAAGAGAAAAGCCTGGATCAATAAATTCATCAAACTCTTCAATCACATTTCCCTTATACATTTTACTTGCTGCAACTTGAATAAGTTTATTACAATTTGCCGAGAGTCCTGTCGTTTCAACATCAAAGACGACATAATTTGACTCAAAAAGGTCTGCAGAGCTTTCATTATAAACAATTGGAACAATATCATCCACAAGATTTGCCTCTAAGCCATAAATAATCTTAATTCCTGCTTTTTTTCCTGCAGAATAAGCCTCAGGAAAAGACTGAACACCCGCATGGTCTGTGATTGCAATTCCAGGATGACCAAAATCTGCTGCTTGTTTCACCAAAGCTGCTGGAGCAGGAAGAGCATCCATCGTTGACAGATTACTATGGGCATGAAACTCCACTCGTTTTTCTTCTGCTGAGTCTCTTCTTTTTTTCTGTCCTGCTAATTCTTGGAGGCTATCTAACTTTAAAACTAACTCATGTTTAAAGCTATCCATCTCAAGATTACCTCTGACTCTCACCCAAAGACCTTTTTTTATTTCATCAAAGCTTTCTTTATCATTTCCACGCGCCCATTTTTGTGCATAAAAACTAGAGCTATAATCTGTAATTCCAATTTCTAAAAGATAACTTACTTTTCCTGTTGTTTTATTTGTAAATTCTTTAACTTCAGATTTAAAAATAAAGCCTTCAAATACAATTCCATTTTCTGGATTCACAACATCACTCATTTGTGTTGCTTTTTCTGAAACTTTGATTACCCGGCCGATTTGTATCCCATCTGCTTTAGGTTTTATACTTATTTTTTTAACTTTTTTCTCTTTTATTGGGTTGGCATTTGCTACTTCTTTTAAACTTGGATTCTTTTCTACAAATACTTTTTCAATAGAGCTTTCACGTAAGGCCAGAGACTCTTTTGTTTTTTCTTCATCTATTTCTACTATTATTTTAGAATCTGAAAAGCCAAAATCTTGAAAGAGACTATTTATAATCGGAAGATGATCAGCTGCTAAGCGTTCGATAGATGGAAAGTCAGTTAACATCAGCTTAACCAACTTATCTTCTTTTTTTAATTTAAATTTTTTAAAGATATTCGTAAATGATGGACTCGAACACTCTGGATAGTTAAAAATTTCTTGATAATAATCATTTAAAAGCTCATCATCAAAACTTAAAGAGCGAACTGAAAGACTAAGCTTTGTCTCTGCAATTTCCTCAAAAGCTACTTTTAATAAAGATGAAAGAGTTTTAAAATCATGAATAGGCAGAAGATAATCAAAAAGAAGAAAAAAATGATAGGTCTTTCTCTTTGTATTTACCTCAACTTTTTGGATTTCAGCATTTTTAAAAGCCGATGAATTCATGACTTCGTCTGGAAGATGAATTTGCTCGGCTAGTGTTTTAAAAAGATTTTCCATATGGAATATTATATCTTATTTTTAAATAAAACTCCAACTTTTTTAAAAAAATTGGAGTGTCATTATACTATAGAATTAAGCTTTAAATCTAAGAGATTATAAAGATTTTTAGAGAAAAAAGATTTAATTTTTAAAAGATTTTATCATTGTCAGAAGTTCTTCTTTTTTAACTTCAAGAATTTCGCCTGTTGCTCTTACCTTAAGCTCAACAATCCCTTCAGCAGCCTTTTTTCCAATTGTAACACGGAAAGGAAGGCCTATCAAATCACTGTCTGCAAATTTTACACCCACACGCTCATCACGATCATCAACAAGCGCTTGGTAACCCTCAACTTGTAATTCCTTTTGGAAAAAATTCGTCAACTCCATAATAGCGTCATCTTTTACTTGAAGCGGAACAAGATGGACATCATAAGGAGCAATACTTTGAGGAAGGTTGATACTCCAAGCCCATTTATAATCACCTTTAAAGGTTTTTTCCACTGTAATACGTGCATACTGCTCTAAGATGGCTGAAAGCAAGCGACTCACACCTATCCCATAACAGCCCATAATAATTGCTGTTGGTCGTCCTTTTTCATTTAAAACACTTGCATTCATCGCTTCTGAATAACGAGTCCCCAACTTAAATATATGTCCAATTTCAATACCTCTGGCAAACTTTAATTGACCCTTACCGTCTGGTGCAAGCTCTCCTTCGCGTACCATACGAAAATCTGAAAAGTCTGAGACTTGAAAATCTCTTAGGAGATTTGCATTAATATAATGAAAACCATCTTCATTTGCACCAACAACTGCATTTTTTATAGATTTCACGCGATAATCAGCAAAAATCTTATGGTCCAAAAGCCCGACTGGACCAAGCGAACCAAATGAAGCTGAAAAGACCTCTCTTACTTGACTTTCTGTCGCTGCTTCTAAGACTTCAGCATTCAGATAATTTTTTAATTTAACTTCATTTACTTCGTCATCTCCTTTTAATAAAAGGACAATAAGTTCTGAGTCTGCAATATAAACCATTGTTTTTATTGTTTGCTCAATAGGACAGTTTAAAAACTCTGAGACTTCTGCAATCGTTTTTATATTTGGAGTTGCACATTTTTCTAGTTCTAATTCAGCTACAGCTTCTGTTTCTTCTTTCCAGTAACTAGATGCCATCTCAAGATTTGCTGAATAATCTGTAAGTTCATCATAAACTAAAGTATCTTCTCCTGCAATCAACCAATGCATAAGCTCTTTTTCAATATCTTCACGAATTCCAGAAGGAATCTCTTCTAAAGAACTGATCGAAGGGTCTAAGATTAGCCAATGCTCCAGATTTCTTCGATCGGCAGTGATTGCCATAAACTCTTGAGAGTCTTTTCCACCCATCGCTCCAGCATCAGCTTCAATTGCACGAAAATCTAAACCTGCACGCTTAAAAATATTTTCATAAGCTAACTTATAATCCAAATAAGTTTCATCCAAACTTTCTTGATTTGAGTGAAAGCTATAGCCGTCCTTCATCACAAACTCACGACCACGAAGCAAACCATAACGTGGACGTTTTTCGTCTCGGTACTTATTTTGAATTTGGAAAATATTTAAAGGAAGTTTTTTATAGCTTGTAATTTCATTTCTAAGAAGAGATGTTACCGTTTCTTCATGTGTCGGACCTAAGATAAAGTCAGACTGGTCACGATTTTTTAACTTATACAGGTCTTCACCATAACTGTCATAACGGCCTGATTCCTTCCACAAGTCTGCAGTAAGCAAGGAGGGAGCAACAAACTCTACAGCTCCAATCTTGTCAAATTCTTCACGCATAATTGTCTTAAGCTTTTCCATCACACGATGTGCGAGAGGAAGATAAGCATAAATCCCTGAAGATACTTGACGAACATAGCCTGCACGCACAAGAAGGGCATGACTAATCACCTGAGCATCACTTGGCATTTCACGAAGAGTTGGGATAAAAAGTTGAGATTGTTTCATTTTTATTTCCTATCTAATAAATGCACGCATGATATCATTCCAAGTAACTGCGAGCATTAAAATAATGAGAAAAATTGCACTAATATATAAAATAAGTTGCTCTTTTTCTGGAGCTAAAGGTTTCTTACGAACCCATTCAATAAGAACCAAGAGAATTCGTCCTCCATCAAGAAATGGAATCGGAAGAAGGTTAAAGATACCGATATTAATCGAAAGACTAGCTAAGAGAGAAAGTAGACTTGCCATCCCTAGGCTGGCTGCTTGACCTGTGACCTCAAAAATAGCTACAGGTCCTCCTAAATCATTTAAATCAGGTTGTGTGATTAACTCTCCTAAAGCACGAACAATCAAAGTCATCGTACTAAAAGTATCTTTAAAACCTGCAGATAATCTCACTAAAAATCCAGTATCAAGGCTTGGTGTGATTCCAATAACATAGTTATTTCCACTTTTTTCAGCTAGAATACTAATTTCTTTTTCTTGATTGTCTCTCTTATATTTTATTTGAATATCTTTTGTCTTACTTGAATGTATTTCTTCTGACAGGTCTGTCCAGCTCTCTACTTTTACTGCATTAACTTCTAAGATCAAATCACCTGACTTCAAACCTGCAGCCATTGCCGGGTAATTTTCATAAACCGTTCCAATAACTGGACGTTCTGATGGAACTCCTGCCTGCATAAAGTTAATCAAAATAAAGACAAATAAGCCTAAAATAAAGTTGCTTACAGGACCTGCAAGATTGATTAGAATACGGTTTAGGACTGATGCTGAAGCATATTTACGATCATTAGGAGTTATACGAAGCTCTGTCCCATCTTCTTCAATAACGGTTGCTTCAGAGTCAACTTCATAACTTTTTTCTTCTCCTAAATACTCACCCTTGATGTAGAGTTTATTTTCAAAGTCGTACTCTGTAACCAGAAGAGGTAGAGAATTTTCTAATTCTAAACGCTCTGATAAGTTTACTTTTTTAACTTTTTCATTTTCTATCTGTAAAGAAACAGCTGTCCCTTTTTTTATTTCAATATCATCAAAAGACCATCCTGCCATACGAACATATCCACCAACAGGAAGAAGACGAATGTTATAATAAGTTCCATCTTTACCACGATGTGAAAATATTTTTGGCCCCATACCTATCGCAAATTCTAAAACAAGTACACCTGCTCTTTTAGCAAAAAACATATGACCATATTCGTGAATGCACACAATGATACTGAAAACAAAGATAAAAGCAATAATTTTTATAAACATATTTTAAAAGAGTCCTAACAATTGCATTAACGGGAGAACAAAAAGCATTGAGTCAAAACGGTCTAAAATCCCGCCATGACCTGGTAAAATTACTCCCGAGTCTTTTACATTAAACTGACGTTTAATACTTGATTCTACTAAATCTCCCAGCTGTCCTGCACACGAAAAGAGTGCTGAAAGAAGGAGCATTTCAATAAGAGGTAAGTCTGGTAACTTATCTCCTAAAAATGAGATTAGAAGGAAACTTAACAAGACAGCTAGAAACACACCTCCAACTGCACCTTCGACAGTTTTATTCGGAGAAACACTTGGAATTAACTTTGTTCTTCCAAAGCTTCTTCCAATAAAGTAAGCCCCTGAATCTGTTGCCCAAACAATCAAGATACCAAACAAAACAATATATAAGCTACTCATTCTTGCCTGATTTAGGGCCTGAAAACCAAAACCAACATAGAAAGCAGATAAGAATGGAAAAGAGACGTGTGCAAAGCTATACTTTCCATTTGAAAATACTGAGGCTGATAACATCACAAATAGCAAGGCTCCAAAAAGGAGAAAAGGTCCATTTTTATCCAAAGATAAAAAGTCAGAAATAAACGGCATTGTTAAAACCAAACAGGAAAGAGATGCTAGCAGACCCTCTAATGTTAAAATCGGAAGCCGACGCATCTTAAATAGCTCTGATAATGCGATTAATGCTAATAGACCAATAAATACTTGAAAGTAAATTCCACCCAAAACCAATAAAACAATAAAAACTGTCCCTGCAATGATAGCTGTAATAATTCGCTGACTCATTTTTCTTCCCTTTCTACCACATCACCAAAACGGCGATTTCTACTTGAAAAATCCTCAATAGCCCTATCTAACTCTCCCTCGTCAAAATCAGGCCAAAACTTCTCTGTAAAATATAACTCTGAGTAGGCACTTTGCCATGTTAAGAAGTTTGAGAGGCGATACTCGCCACTTGTTCTAATAATTAAGTCTGGATCACGCCAGTCTTGGGGGAAAATAGAAGTTGTTAAGTAATCTGAAATCAGAGACTCTGTTATTTCTTCTTCCTTAATTCCTTCTCTGATAATTTCCTTCATCGATTGAACAATTTCTGAACGCCCACCGTAGTTTAAAGCAAAATTTAAAATCATTCCTGTATTAGCTGCAGTATCCTTACTTGCTTTATCGATTGCTTTAAGCGTTGCCTTCGGCAGACCCTCTCGATGGCCAATCATTCTCATCTGGATATTTTCACGATTTAAAACTGGAACAAAACGATTATAAAAATCAATGGGAAGACTCATGATAAATTTCACTTCATCCATCGGTCGTGTCCAATTTTCCGTTGAAAAAGCATAAACCGTCATCACTTTAATCCCTAACTTTTGCCCATGTATTGCTACCTTTTCAACAGCATCCATACCTGCTTTATGTCCGAAAATCCGTGCTTTCCCTTGATTTTTTGCCCACCGTCCATTTCCATCCATGATAATGCCAACATGGTGGGGAATTTTTAATTCTTTAGTCATATATCCTTATATTTTACCATATTTTAAGGATTTTCTATAAAATAAAAAAAGTCATTTTTATAAATAAATGACTTTTTTTATTTCTTAGTTTTCTTCTACAATTTCAGCCTTTACTTCTTCTATCAATGCTTCTGATGTTTTTACAGGTTCATCTTCTACACTTACTTCAGCTTTTGTAAATGTACGAATACTCATTTTTTCAAAAGTTAAAATTACACCTTCACAGTCAATGTCAATTGTTTTATTTTTTGAATCTACTGCATCTACTAAACCATGCAAGCCACCAATTGTAACAACTTTATCACCTTGTTCTAGCTTATCCATTGCTTCCATACGTGCTTCTTGTTGCTTTTTTTGTTGGCGTTGCATAAACCACATCAACAACATCATGACGATTAAAAAGCCTAGAAATAATAAGTTCATTTGTTCTCCTTATATTACATTTATATTTTTTTGAGTCGAAAAGATAAAATGCCGACTGAAGGAATCGAGCCTTCGACCTTTTCGTTACGAGTGAAATGCTCTACCTACTGAGCTAAGTCGGCTTGTCAAATTTAGACTTCTATTTATCTTTCTTTTTCTAAAAGACAATACTTAACTTTAACAAATCTTTAGAAAAAAAGCAAATTTTAATATTCTTTAATCTAAAAATCTTTCGCATTAGGTTTATTATAACCGTATCTTTCACAAAAATCTTCACGAAATTCGAGTAAATTATCATCTAAAATAGCCTGACGAACGTTTTCCATTAGCTTAAGTAAAAAATAAAGATTATGATAACTACAAAGACGAAGGCCAAAAGTTTCATCAGCTTTTATTAAATGACGAAGATAGGCCCGACTATAATTTTGACAAGTATAGCAATCACAAAGAGGGTCTAAACTTGTAAAATCTTCTTCGAACTTTGCATTCTTGATATTGACCCGTCCAAAGCTTGTCATTAGAGTACCATTTCTCGCAATACGAGTGGGCAAGACACAGTCAAACATGTCGACACCACGTATAACGCCATCAATCAAACTGTCAGGTGCTCCAACTCCCATCAAATATCTTGGCTTATTTTCAGGTAGTAAATCACAAGTATAATCCAAAACAGCATTCATCTCAGTGTGGCTCTCACCAACAGCTAAGCCACCAATCGAATAGCCTGAAAAGTCCATACTTGTCAAATCACGGGCTGACTGCTCACGTAAATCTTTATATCCTGCCCCTTGAACAATACCAAAAAGACCTTGATCATGCCAACGACGATGTGTTTCCAAGCCTCTTTCAGCCCAGCGTGTTGTTCGTTCAATCGACTGCTTGACATAATCGTGTGGCTGATAAAACTGTGGACACTCATCAAAAGACATCATGATGTCACTGCCTAGGTTATTTTGAATTCCAATTGAGATTTCAGGAGACATGAAGAGTGCTTTTCCATTCAAATGATTTTTGAACATCACTCCTTCTTCACTGATATTTTTTTTATTTTCAACAAGAGAATAAACTTGAAAACCACCTGAGTCTGTTAAAATCGGCTGATTCCAATTCATAAACTTATGCAAGCCACCTGCACGAGCAATTAACTCATCGCCAGGTCTCACCCAGAGATGGTAAGTATTTGACAAAATAATCCCTGACCCCATTTCTTTTAACTCTTCAGGAGATTGTGTTTTTACAGTTGCTTGAGTTCCTACCGGCATAAACATCGGACTTGGAAATGTGCCATGTGGCGTTATAATTTCTCCTAAACGTGCCCCTGTATGTTTCTCTTTTTTTATCAGACGATATTTTATTGCATGTTCCATTCAAACATTATAACATATCTTACTTACTTTCCTATTTTTATTAATAAAGTGTTATAATGTTCTTATTTAAATAGTAGGGAGCTTTATGAAAAAATTACTTATTCTTTTATTTTCTTCTTCTCTTTTATTCGCAGGATGTAGCACAGAGAAAAAAAGCGAAGTTTCAAATTCAAATGAGTCTAAAAGCTCACAAAGTTCAAAAAGTTCTAGTTCTAGTTCTAAAAAAGAGAAAACACGCTTAGAAAGTCTTCAAGGAACGTGGAAGAATGCACGTGGCGAAAGTTTTACAATCTCAAATAAGACAATAAACTTCAATAATTCAAAAGAAAGTTCTTTTAATTTTAATATCGATTCTGAAACAAATGAGGTCATCGTTGATTCACCATATCTTGGTTTTCTTTTTACTGAAGCCGGTGAAAGTATTCCTGCAAGTGAAGACTATGCTAGTAGCTCTTATATTATCGGAACAGATACAACAGACCAAACAAAAGATCGTTTTCTGATTGGGCAAGACTCCTTCATCAGTGATGAAGTCGACGAATATATTTATTATAAAGAATAAAGATGAGAAAACTCATCTTTATTCTTTTATATTTGAAAGCTTTTTTCTCCATTGAGATATGTTGATTGTAGTTCCATCTGCGGATTTAACACAATAAAATCTGCGGCATGACCCTGCTTTATCTGTCCACACTTATCTTCAATATTTACAGACTTAGCAGCTGTAAAAGTTGCCATTTTCACGGCTTCTTCTGGAGTTACTATTCCCCAATCTACCACATTTTTTATGGCATCTGAAAGCTTTAAGATAGAAGCAGCTAGATTTCCTGTTTCTAGCCAGGCTGCTCCATCACGAACCTCAACATCATACTCTCCAAGCTTATAAGTCCCATCAGAAAATCCTGCTGCCCGCATACTATCCGTAATTAAAACAACATGGTCAGTACCTTTCATCTTAATTAATATTTCAGCTGCTTCAGGGCGTACATGATAGCCATCACAGATTAATTCTGCATAAGTGTTATCCGTATTTAGCATTGCACCAACCATCCCAGGTTCACGATGATTAAGACCACTCATTCCATTATATCCATGAACCCAAATCGTCCCACCTGCTTCTACTCCTTTAACAGCTTCCTGATAGCTAGCATTTGAATGACCTAAGGCAACGACAACTCCTTGTTTTGTCGCCTCTCTAATAAAGTCTATCGCTCCTTGACGTTCAGGTGCTAAACCAATCTTTTTCAGCATTCCTTTTGCTGCTTCTTGCCAATCTTCTAATTCAGAGATTTTAGCATCTCGCATATATTTAGGATTTTGTGCTCCCTTGTGTTCTTCTGTAAAGAAAGGGCCTTCAAAGAAAATCCCTTGAATCTTTGCTCCTTTTGCTTCTTGATGATGCTCTCCTATCAGCTGACAAACAGCTCTAAGTTGCTCATGATCTGCGGTTAAAGGACTTGGCAACCACGAGGTTACCCCTGCTGAAAGTAAGCCTTCAGACATTGTTGTCATCACTCCTTCAAAATCATGATCCTGAACATCAGCTCCTGCAAAGCCATGAATATGAGTTTCAACAAGTCCTGGTGCAATCCAATAGCCTGTTAAATCTAAAATTTCTTCAGATTTTTCTGGACTTTCTTTTTGCCACTGTAAGAACTTTCCCTCTTGAATTTTTAAAAATCCACCTTTTTCTACATGATGAGGATAAAAGAATTTATCCGCTTTAATAAAGTAAGTCATATTTCCTCCTTTTTAATTTGTCTATACCAATTATAACATATTTGACTTTTTCTAATAAAAAGAAAAGATTTTTTATTATCGGAGATACTTTAGCAACTCAATCAGACTAAGATAAGCATAATATCAAAAAAGTAAAGTTTATCCTAACCTTGCCTTTAATTCACTATAAGCATATTCAACTTTAATATTTTCTATGATTTAGTATACTACAAACACTATCATTAAGCTATTGTTAATTTTAACAACTCAATAAAATACATTGATTTCATAGCTGTTGTCTGGAAAAATTAGATTCAGTATTTCTAATTATATTATAATACCAATATGGTTTAAGAACTTAATTATATCTTAATTTTTAAAATAATAGTAAAGGGACTGAAGCCTTATAAAAATTATAAAGAAAATGAAAAATCTGAAAGACTTCTATACATCAGTAGTCTCTCCAGTCAGTTGGTACTGTTCATTTTACTGTTAAGATTCTCTACGTTAGTTTCTAAAAGAGATATTTTAGATTTTTATCAATTTACTTCTAAGAATAATAAAGAAAGAACTATTTTTCAGAAATAAGTGTGCCATTAAAATTATGAAAACTTCTATTTTTTATCAAGTCACAGATAACAATTAACTGCTGATAGACTTTTTTACTTTTTCTCTTTGATTAAGTCTGAAAAGTATCTAAATTTTTTAGCTCTAGAAGGGAATCTAAGACATAGATTATCTCATTTTCAATCGCAAAGTCAATGACTTTATTGGTAATTTAGTGCTCCTCCTTTTCTCTTTTTAATATAAAGAGGATGTCCATATAACTATTTAATACAACAATATAGAATCTTTTGAAAAAATAATCAATAAAAAGATTGAGAATATTTTAAAATAAGTATCTTCTAGAACAGTTATTCTTTCTTAAGAAAAAACAAAAATCTTAAAACTACAAGTACTCAAAACAATTTTAGAGTAAATTGCCAGATTGACATGAAAAGAGGATTAAAAAACAGACTAGGTTCTGTTTTTTAATTACAGAAATCAATCAGATAGATAATAAGAATTTCTCAGTCATGATCTATCAAATAATGAACAAACTCAAGTTTTAGATACTATTGTTTAATTCCTTTCAAATAGAAAATACTAGAAGATAATTTTCTAGTATTTTTATTTCTATTCATGTTAGTTTTTAGCCTATTATTGTTGGGAAAACTTCTAAAAAAGAAGAAGAAACTTTTCACTTTTTCTTTCCTAAGCCACTATAGGCATATTCAACTTTGATACAGCGATTCATTACAATTTTCTCTCGACCAGCTTGGCGTAAGATTTCTTCTGCTTCTTGAGATTCTAAGCCTTGCTGAGCCCAGTAGACTTTTGCCTCTGTTTGTATAA
>JBKECB010000023.1:0-39403 GCA_047974165.1 Lactovum sp. | reverse complement strand
TGTCAACTATAAAGTCTTACTTTTTTTATTTTGTTGTCGCTCGTTCGTTTTCTTTCTCAAGAGACAACTTCACTATTCTATTATTTTTTTTTGACACTGTCAAGAGCTTTTTTTAAACTTTAGACAGGTTGTGTGTTTTTGTTCAAAAATATTATATAAATAAAAAAATCTTATTCAGATTTATTAATTAAATGAGTGTGTCCTCCAGAGTCTGAAGACTCTGGAGTCACGAGCTAGACTAAGTTTAATTATTATAAACCATCATCATAACACTCAATTACTTTATACTAATTCAATGATTGCCATTGGGGCAGCATCGCCACGACGTGGTTCAGTCTTGAGAATGCGTGTATATCCACCATTACGACCTTCATAACGTTTTGCGATATCATTAAATAACTTTTGGAGCGCAGTAGGGAATGCTTCCTTTTCTTCATCAAAATCATTTAAAGCAAATTCGTTACGTACAAATGCTGCAGCTCGACGGCGAGAATTAAGATCAGCTTTTTTGCCGAGTGTAATCATTTTTTCAACAGTGCGGCGAACTTCTTTAGCACGTGCTTCAGTTGTTACAATTGATTCATTAATGATCAAATCTGTTGTTAAATCACGAAGCATAGCCTTACGCTGTGATGACGTACGTCCTAGTTTACGATGAGTCATATTTTCCTCCTATTTTATTTTCTGATTTCAATACCTAGGTTCTTCAATTTTTCAACAACTTCTTCAAATGATTTTTTACCTAGATTTTTAATTTTTTGGATTTCAGTAATGTTCATATCTGCAAGATCTAGAACAGTATTAATCCCTGCACGCTTCAAACTATTATAAGCTCGAACTGAAAGATCCAATTCTTCTATAGTTTTATCCATCACACGTTCCGATACTGTTTCTTGTGGAACAGTCATATTACTTGTGACACGTGCACTTTCTGATAAATCGACAAAAAGTCCTAAATGATCCGTTAGAATTTTAGCCGCATGGCTTAAAGCTTCTTCTGGTTCAACAGTACCATTTGTTGAAATTTCAAGTGTTAATTTGTCAAAATTATCTTTATCTCCAACACGAGCAGGTTCAACCTGATAATTTACTTTTGTAATTGGTGAATAAAGTGAATCAATGGCGATAGTACTAACGGGCTGAGCGTCCGACTTATTTGCTTCTGCTAGTACATAACCACGACCTTTATTAACCGCCATTACAGCATGGAAATTATGGCCTTTGGCAAGTGTAAATAAATAATGATTTTTATTAACAATCTCTATATCACTGTCTGTTAAAATATCTCCTGCTCTGACTTCAGCTGGACCAGTGATATCAAGTTCAACTTGCTTTTCATCATCAGAAAAAGATTTAATTGCGAGTCCTTTGAGGGCGAGTATAATTTGAACTACATCCTCTCGAACACCTGGGATAGTTGCAAATTCATGTTGAACACCTTCGATAGAAATACTCGTCACAGCTGCTCCTGTCAAACTTGACAAGAGTACTCGACGAAGAGAATTACCTAAAGTTGTTCCATAGCCACGTTCTAATGGCTCAATTATAAACTTGCCAAATGTTGAACTGTTATCAACTTTTGTGATTTTTGGTGCTTCAAATTCAATCATGTTTTTCCCCTCCATTTATAGTAGTTAGCGATTATTCCAATTTACTATAAGGTTATACACGACGACGTTTTGGAGGACGTGCACCATTATGAGGAACTGGGGTTACATCGCTGATAGCTGTAACTGTTAGACCGGCTGCAGCAAGTGCACGAATCGCAGATTCACGTCCAGGACCAGGTCCTTTTACAGAAACAGCAACAGTTTTCATACCTTGCTCTTGAGCTGCCTTAGCCGCAGCTTCTGATGCCATCTGTGCAGCAAATGGGGTAGATTTCTTTGAACCTTTAAATCCAAGTGCGCCAGCAGATGACCATGCAAGTGCATTACCAACTGTATCTGTAATCATCACAATTGTATTATTGAAAGTTGAATGAATGTGTGCAACACCTGATTCAACGTTTTTCTTTACACGACGTTTACGAGTAGGTTTTGGCATTTTATCTCCTTCCTAAATTATTTCTTTTTACCTGCAATTGCTTTTGCAGGGCCTTTGCGAGTACGGGCATTATTTTTTGTATTTTGTCCACGAACTGGCAAGCCACGACGATGACGCATACCACGGAAGCTACCAATTTCCATCAAACGTTTGATATTAAGGTTTACTTCACGACGTAAATCGCCTTCTAATTTTAATCCATCAAGTTCACGACGAATCGATTCTTCTTGATCAGATGTTAAATCCTTTGTACGAACATCTTCTGAAATTCCAGCTTTTGCAAGTACTTTCTTTGCGGTTGTAAGACCAACGCCATATACGTAAGTGAGTGAAATCACAATACGTTTATCGTTGGGTACATCAACTCCAGCAAAACGAGCCATTTATTTCTCCTTTCTACTTTTATCCCTGACGTTGTTTGTGTTTAGGGTTCGCAGGGCAAATCACCATAACACGTCCATTTCGACGAATAACTTTGCAGTCATCGCACATCGGTTTTACAGATGGTCTAACTTTCATTGTTTCCCTCCTATTGCGATATTTGTGGGTTACTTGACAAAGCGGTAAGTGATGCGTCCACGTGTCAAATCGTAAGGACTCATTTCTACTTGTACGCGATCTCCAGTTAAAATACGAATATAATTTTTTCGCATTTTCCCAGAAATTGTAGCTAAGATTTGATGGCCGTTTTCAAGTTGGACCGTAAACATTGCGTTTGGCATAGTATCAACTACTCTACCTTCTATTTCAATAACATCATCTTTTGCCAAAGATTGGCACCTCCTCAAATTTCCCGAAAGACACTAAAAAGTGCCTAAAAGTCGGACGACTTAGTTTACCACAAATTATTTCCTTTGACAACTTAAAAGAAAAGAATTTAATAAAAAACTCGAAATCGATCGAGTTTTTACACATTTATTCCTTTATGTATGCCAAAGAATCATCTTCTCATTTTTAAGAATTCTTTTATTTCTTCTGTAATTTCATCAATTGTTTTCATCCCATCAAAATCAGTAACTAGATCTAATTCTTGATAATGACTAAGAATTGGTGCTGATTGCGATTCATTAATAACGATACGATTAGCTATTGTTTCAGGCTTATCATCCTCCCGCTGATAAAAATCACAGCCTGAGCAATTATCACAAACATCTTTTACTTTTGGCATTTTATTTGGCTTATTATAAGTCGCACCACAATCTCGACAAATAAAACGACCACTGATTCTCTTAATTAAAACAGAAGGATCTACTTTTATATTAATAACTGCATCCAACTGTAAAGCTAAATCTGAAAGCATACCATCTAAAGCTTCAGCTTGATCAACGGTTCTAGGAAAGCCATCTAACAAAACTCCGTGTGTACGTACATCATCTTGATTTAAACGTTCTTTAACGATTTTATTTGTAACCTCATCTGGTACAAGTTCACCTGCATCCATATATTTTTTTGCTTCAAGGCCAGTTTTAGTTTCATTTTTCATCGCTTCACGAAACATATCACCTGTCGAAATATGTAAGAGCCCAAACTCATGTACAATCATCTCTGCTTGTGTACCTTTACCCGCACCGGGTAAACCCATTATTAATAAATTCATTTTTATACTTACTTACTTTCTTTATTTTTATTTATTGCTTATTATACGAAATTTTTCTTAGAAAATCAAAAATGCTCTATTCTAAAGATTTTGTCAAATTTTCATTATCTTTCAAGCTACCAAATAAGACCACCTTTACAATTTCAATTCCGTCTATTATTTAAATATTTATGTTTGACTCGCAAAAACTTCAGAATCCATCTTTAGACTGATTTTTTTAACTTTTTTTCTTGTTATAATAAATTATCAACTTTAAGGAGCAATCTATGTTAACCTGGATTTTTATTATTATATTAATTTATCTTTTTATTAAAGGACTTTTTAAATTTATTATCCCTTTTGTAATTTTTTTATTTATCTTTGATTTAATTATCGGAACACTTTCTTGGCTACTCAGTCCAAAAATACTTCTTTTATTATTAATCATTGCTCTTATCCTAAACTTTTCAAAAGCTTCTAGAAAAAATTAACCAACTAAAAAATCCTTGAAATTCAAGGATTTTTTAATTATTCTTCTGAGTTCTCAGAAGTTTTTGTTTCTATTTTTTCTTTTATTGATTCTGCAAAAGTTGTTTCTTTAAGTAGTTCTGAATTCGAGGTTTTCTCTGACTCTTTTTTAAGAGCGTCAGATTTTAATGTAAAGGAACTTTTAAAACTTAAATCAGATTCTAATTTCTTCTCTGAATTCGTTTCACTTCCTAAACTTTCTTCTTTAGCTGAAGGAACTTCTGAATTTTGCTCTTGTTCCAAACTCAACTCTGAGGTTTCTTCTGACGGTAAAACTCCTTTTTCATATAAAGACATGATTTGACGTGCATCTAATGTTTCATGTTCTAAAAGAGCAAGAGCAATAAGTTTGTGTTGCTCACGATGGGTTTCAATGATTTCTGTTGCTTTAGCAAAAGCTTCGTTTGTAATGCGACGTACTTCATCATCTATTGCAATTGCTGTTGCTTCAGAATAAGTCTTTGACTGACCATAATCACGTCCAATAAAGACTTTTTGATTCCCTTCATAACTGATAAGACCAAGTTTGTCAGACATTCCATACTGTGTAACCATACTGCGAGCAATTTTTGTAGCTTGTTCAAAGTCATTTGACGCTCCTGTTGTAATTGCATTAAAGACAACTCTTTCAGCAGCACGTCCTCCCATTAACCCCGCAAGATTTTCTTCCATATCTTCAAGAGACATTAGGAATTGATCTTCTTTAGGTAAAGAAATCATATAACCACCTGCACGTCCACGTGGGACAATTGTTACCTTATGAACTGTATTCGCATTAGAAAGAACAAGTCCAACAATAGTATGCCCTGCTTCATGATAAGCGACAAGCTCACGCTCATGTTTTGAAATCTTTTTGTCTTTCTTTGCAGGACCAGCAATCACACGATCTTGCGCTTCATCGACATCACTCGCATCTATTTTCTTTTTATTGCGACGTGCCGCAACTAATGCTGCTTCATTTAAAACATTTTCTAAATCAGCACCAACAAAACCTGGAGTTTGTTGAGCAACTACTGCTAAGTCAACATCATCAGCTAAAGGTTTATTTTTTGCATGAACACGTAAGACCGCCTCACGCCCTTTAACATCTGGTGCTCCTACTAAGACTTTACGATCAAACCGACCTGGACGAAGAAGAGCAGGATCTAAAACATCTGAACGGTTAGTTGCTGCAATAACAATGACTGCTTCTTGATTATCTGAAAAGCCATCCATTTCAACAAGAAGTTGGTTTAACGTTTGCTCACGCTCATCATTTCCACCACCTAGTCCAGCACCACGCTGGCGGCCAACAGCATCAATTTCATCAATAAAGACGATAGCCGGCGCAACTTTTTTAGCATTTTCAAATAAATCGCGAACACGAATTGCTCCAACTCCGACAAACATCTCAACAAAATCAGAACCTGAAATGCTAAAGAATGGAACACCCGCTTCACCAGCAACTGACTTAGCAAGTAGGGTCTTACCTGTCCCTGGAGGGCCTTCAAGTAATACTCCTGTCGGAATGCGAGCTCCTAGAGCATGATATTTTTTATGATCTTTTAAGAAATCAACAACTTCAACCAGTTCTTCTTTTTCTTCATCACTACCTGCAACATCTTTAAAGCGGACTTTTGATGTTTTTCCATCTTGTTGCTTTGCTCGTGATTTACCAAAGGACATTGGATTACCACCACCGCCACGTCCTCCTAATGATCCACTCATCATAATATAGAAGAAAAACATGATGAAAAGAACTGGAAGAAATGAGGTGAGTAATGTCATCCAAATACTTGCAGTTGGTGTCTCTAAAACTGAAACTGTCAGATTTTCTTCCTCAGCTAGCTCTTGTAAAGTAGTTAAATCTTTATCTGTGGGCAAAACATAACTCTCAAAAGCTCCAATTTTAACCGTTTGATTCCCTAAAAGGGGGAGATCACTTTTCTTTTCTTCAGAAATAGCTTCTTCATACTCACCTGTAACTTTAATGACACCATTTACAGGCTGAAAACTTAATTTCTTTAAATTACCATCTTTGATTTGGCTAGAAATTTCACTCGAATCAACTGTTTTTGTCGAACTACTTGTATCACCCAGGACAAACATTTGAAGACCGACAACAGCCATTATTGCCAAAATTATCCAGAGTGCTGCGTGTTTTATAAATCCATTATTTGGACTTTTATTATTTTTGTTATTTTTGTTAGGGTTCTGCATATCTTCCTATTTTCTTATAGTTTCTAATTTAGCTATTATATCAAAAATTCAGAAAAATATCTAAAAAACTAACTTTATTTTATCAAAAAAGTCTGAGCTTTACTCAGACTTTAGAATGATTTATTTTTCTGTCAATGCTGAAAGTCCTGGAAGTACTTTGCCTTCTAAGAGTTCCATACTTGCACCGCCACCTGTTGAAATCCAACTGAATTTTTCAGAATAACCAAAATTAATTGCTGCTGCTGCTGAATCACCACCTCCAATGATAGATTTCACTCCAGGTTGGGCAACAATTGCATCAATTACTCCAATCGTTCCAGCTTGAAAGTCTGGATTTTCAAAAACACCTACTGGGCCATTCCAAATAACTGTTTTCACGCCTTCAAGTTCCTTCTTGAAAAGCTCAATTGTTTTTGGCCCAACATCTAAGCCAAGGAAACCCGGATCTACTGCGACAGCTTCTGTATTTTTTACTTCTGTATAATCTGAAAAGGCATTAGCTTCTTTAGAGTCTACTGGTAAAATTAACTTGTCTCCTGCTTTTTCAAGTAATTCTTTTGCAAGTTCAAGTTTATCATCTTCAACAAGAGAATTTCCAATCTCATAACCTTGAGCTTTAAAGAAAGTATAAGCCATACCTCCACCAACAATTACTTTATCAGCTTTTTGAAGAAGATTTTCAATTACTGCAATCTTATCTGAGACCTTTGAGCCTCCTAAAATTGCAACAAATGGACGTTCTGGACTTTCAACCGCTTCTTGAATATATTCAATTTCATTTTCTAATAAGAAACCGGCAACAGCCTTTTCAACATTTGCTGAAATCCCTACATTTGATGCATGAGCGCGGTGTGCTGTTCCAAAAGCATCATTTACAAAAATACCCTCTCCAAGTGATGCCCAATATTTTCCAAGTTCTGGATCATTCTTAGACTCTTTTTTACCTTCAATATCTTCAAATCGAGTATTTTCTACTAAAAGAATTTCTCCATCTTTCAGATTATTAATTGCAGATTCAAGTTCTACTCCTTGAGTAGCTGCAGGAAAAATAACCTCTTTACCTAGTTTTTCTGATAAAGCTTTTGCAACTGGAGCTAAAGATTTACCTACCTTATCAGCCTCTTCTTTTACACGACCAAGGTGTGAGAAAAGAATTGCACGCCCATTATTTTCAAGAATAAACTTAATTGTCGGAAGTGCAGCAGTAATACGGTTATCATTTGTAATAACTCCTTCTTTGATCGGAACATTAAAGTCTACACGAACAAGGACTTTTTTACCTGAAAGCTCAGAAGCAATATCTTTGACAGTTAATTTTGCCATTTAAAACAATCTCCTTTAAAATATGAATTTTATAATATGTTAATTATATCACATAACTATTTAATTGTCTGTTGATAACTTTAAGATTTTAATATTTGAATTTCTTTCTCTGTTAAAGGTCTATATTTTCCTATTTCTAAAGTTTCATCTAATAGCAGCTCTCCCATACGAAGACGTTTAAGATAAAGAACATACATCTCTAAAGCCTCAAACATTCTCTTCACTTGATGAAATTTTCCTTCATGAATAATTAAGCGAATTTCTGAAGCAACTCCTAATTGAGTTCCTGAGTTTTCTTTTATTTTTTCTAAGAATAACTCAGCCGGACGACAAGTTTCACCATTTTTTAATATTAAACCTTCAGAGAATTTTTCAATCATATCTTCTGTCACTCGACCGTCCACATATGCAAAATACTCTTTTTCCACATGTTTTTTAGGTTGTGTCAAATTATGGCCTAAAATCCCATCATTGGTTAAAATTAATAAGCCCTCTGTATTCTTATCTAATCTACCTACTGGAAAAATGTCATCTTGAAAATCTTCTTTATCAAGCAGGTCAAGAACCGTTCTTTCTTTTTTGTCCTGTGTCGCTGAAATATAACCTTGAGGTTTATGTAACATATAATAGTAAAACTCTTGATAACTTAAAGTTAAATCATTAAATTTAACTTCTTTTGTATTTTTTTCTACCTGAAAATGCCCATCTTTTATCACCTCTCCTGCTACGGTAACACACGATTTTTTAAGAAAAACTTTAACTTCTGAACGACTTCCAATTTTACAATTTGATAAAAACTTATCTAATCTCATTTATTTTTCTCCCCTTTTTCTTCTCTTTATTTATCTTTTTATAATTATAACAAAAAAGACCAGCTCTAGAATCTGGCCTTCGAAAAGGAAACTCTCTTTTTGTGAAAAATTATAAAAAATCAAAGATATTAAAGGGAGTGTAGTACCTAAGATTTATTTACATAAGAGTTTAAATCAAACAAATATATCATTTGTTGATTACAATACCTAATTATAAACTAATTTTTTAAAATTGCAACTCATATATTTTTATACACTTTGTATAATTTTGATTCCAAGCCTTATATCCACTCATAGTGGGCTTTCTTTTTTATACAAAATGTATAAAAAAGAAAGTGTATTTAGGACAATTCGTTCATTTTTTTCCATTAACACTAATTTTAGGTTAATTTGAGTGTATTTATATTATAATTTAATTAGGCTTTATGTTAAAATATATTATGGCTAAAGATACAAAACAAATACTTTTACGCTCTTTTCTTGAATTACTTGAGAAAAAAGGCATCACACAGATTACAGAAACAGATCTAGCAAAAGCTTCAGGAGTTACACGTTTCACAATACAAAATAATTTTGGTAAGAATTTTGCCAAAACAATCACTGATTATCTTTATGATAAAATTTCTAAAAATCTTTTAGATAAATTAAGTCATTTTGATCCTGAAGATATGACAATTGAAATTTTTGCTGATATTTTGTTACCAATTGTATGGAAATATCAAACTTCAATACGGATTATTGCAAATTCAAGTATTCTGCCTATGAGTGACACTTTCTTATTTGCCCCATTTTTCAAATGGGCCGAACCTCTCTTTTCTCGTACCTGGGAACAACAAAAAAAGACATTAACTCAATTTGATACTTACGATATGTATTGTCTATGGGTTCAACAAATTATTTTATACATTGTTATGTGGATTAGAAAACCTGTCCCTGAAGATCCTAAACTTTTCAAAAAAACATTCTGCTACTTACTCAGAACTTCTGCAGCAAGCTTAATAGATAAAGACTAAAAATTTCTAAAATAATGACCTCGTCATTATTTTTCTATAACTAGAGTCTTACTTTTTCCCTTGACTTTATTCATGAAAGCGTGTACAATATAAGTACACGTTTTCTTAAACGTTAAAGAAAGGAGTTTTCTATTGGAAAATAAAAAGAAAAGCTTCCAACTACCCTCAGCATTTACGATTTTGTTTATCATCATCGCCATTATTGCCGTGCTGACTTGGGTTATTCCAGCTGGTAGCTACAAAGTCGATGACGCAGGCAGTATTATCGCCGGCTCTTATAGTTCTGTTGAGTCAAATCCACAAGGACTTTGGGATTTATTCATGGCACCTGTTAATGGAATGCTAGGAACTGAAACAACAGATGGTGCTATACAAGTTTCATTTTTCATCTTAATTATTGGTGGTTTTCTTGGTGTCGTAACTCATACAGGAGCGCTTGAGGCAGGTATTGGCGCAATTGTTAGGCGTTTTAAAGGTTATGAGAAATTACTTATTCCTGTCTTAATGTTTCTATTTGCACTTGGTGGTTCTACTTATGGGATGGCTGAGGAAACAATGCCTTTTTATGCAATGCTAATTCCTGTCATGCTTGCTGTTGGGTTTGATACTGTCACCGCAGTAGCTATTGTTCTCGTAGGATCACAAGTTGGCTGTTTAGCTTCAACTGTTAATCCATTTGCAACAGGAGTTGCATCAAGTGCCGCAGGAATCTCTATGGGACAAGGTATGGGATTACGAATTCTTATGTTTGTCATATTGGTTTCAATTTCTATCTGGTATGTTTATAGTTACGCCTCTAAAATTGAAAAAGATCCTACAAAATCATTAGTTCACTCTCAACGTGACGAGGACTATAAACACTTCCGTGTTGATTCTATTGAGCAAGCTGGAGAAATCACTACAAAACAAAAATTAGTTAATGGAGTCTTCTTCTTCACTTTTGGTTTAATGATTTTCAGTTTAATTCCATGGGCTGACTTAATCCCCGGCTTCGGTAAATTCCTTGAGTCCTCCACTACTTGGTTGACAGAGCTTCCAATTATCGGTGTACTACTTGGACAAAGTATTGTTCCTCTTGGAAGTTGGTATTTCTCTGAAATTACAATGCTCTTTATTGTTATGGCAATTATTGTAGCTATTATTTATGGAATGAAAGAATCAGAGTTTATTTCATCTTTCATTGGTGGTGCTGCTGATATGGTTTCTGTCGCACTTATTGTTGCAGTAGCTCGTGGTATTCAAGTTGTGATGAATAATGCTTTAATTACAGATACTATTTTACATTGGGGCGAGCAAGGATTAAGTAGTCTTTCATCTAGTTTCTTTATCATTTTGACATTTATCTTCTATCTTCCAATGAGTTTCTTAATCCCTTCAACTTCTGGTCTTGCCGCAGCAACAATGGGAATTATGGCACCTATGGGAGAATTAGCAAATGTAAGTAAAGACCTGGTCATTACTGCCTATCAATCAGCTTCAGGTATCTTAAATTTAATCACTCCAACCTCTGCAGTTGTCATGGGAGCTCTTGCTATTGCACGTTTTAATATCGGTACTTGGTGGAAATTTATGGCTAAGTTAATTGCAATACAACTTGTTGTTATCATCGTTATCTTAGGACTTGCTGCAATATTTTAATTTTATTAAATAACTCTTGAATTCAGACTGTGTCTGGATTCTCTTTATATTTAAAGGAGCATTTATGCAAACATTTATTAACGAAAAGCATCTTTTAGATGCAAAACAAGCACTCAAGCGTTTAGTTGAAATTGAATCCGTACTTGATGAAGCAGATAAAGGACCTGGTCATCCCTTTGGAAAACGTGTTGTTCTCGCTCTTGATGAGGTTTTAAAAATTTGTGACAACTTAGGATTTAAAAGCTTTAAAGACCCTGAAGGTTTTTACGCCTATGCTGAAATTGGGGATGCAAAAGAAATTTTTGGCATTCTTTGTCACATGGATGTCGTCCCTGCTTCCGATCAATCAGGATGGGAAACTAATCCTTTTGAATTTATTGAAAAAGATGGGGTGCTCATCGGTCGTGGAACACAAGATGATAAAGGACCCTCAGTTGCTGCTCTTTATGCTGTAAAATCTCTTATGGACGCAGGCTATACTTTCAACAAACGAATTCGCTTTATTTTTGGATCTGACGAAGAGAATCTTTGGCGTTGTCTTGCCGAATATAATAAAAAGGAAGAAGAAGCAAGTATGGGATTTGCTCCTGATTCTCATTTTCCACTTAACTACGCTGAAAAAGGTCTCCTCCAAGCTTACTTAACGGGAGCCGGAACAACTCTACTTAGTCTTAAGACAGGCGGTGCTTTAAATGTTGTTCCCGATAAAGCTGAGTATTCTGGTGACAAGACCGACGAGATTAAAGCCAAACTTGAATCATTAAACTTTGATTACCATATGGAAGAAGAAAAAATTATTGTTCATGGTAAATCCATTCACGCCATGATGGCCCCTGAAGGTATTAATGCAATCACACGTCTTTCTACTGCTTTAGCTGATTCTTTTGATCTTCAAGCACTCGATTTTCTAGGAAATTTAGTTGCTGAAAACGCTACTGGGGAAAATGTTGTTGGAAAAACTGTTGATGAATCTGGTGAGTTAACAATGAACTTTGCAAGTTTAGAAATTTCAGAAAGTGAAATAAAAATTGGAGTCGACATGCGTATTCCTGTCACATTTAATAAAGATGAACTAGCAAAAAAACTCTCTGATAAAGCTACCGAATATGGGCTAACTTATCAAGAATTTGACTGGATTGCTCCTCTTCATGTCCCTATTGAAAGTGAGCTTGTACAAACACTCCTCACAACTTATAGAGAATTTACAGGCGATATGACTGAGCCAATGATTTCTGGTGGTGCTACTTTTGCTCGAATGATGAAAAACTGTGTTGCCTTTGGTGCAATGTTCCCTGATACTCCTGACTATATGCATCAAGCAAATGAGCAATGGTCTGTTGAGGACTTTAAGAAAACAATGGAAATCTATGCTGAGGCAATTTATCGTCTCTGCGTATAATTCTTAAACGTTTTAACATAAAAAACAATCCTACTTCAATATAAATAGGATTGTTTTCTTTTATTAATTCTCTAAATAAACTTACTAAAAAATATTTTATTTAAGTTTCTTTTAAATTGCACTTTTATAAATCTATTGATACAATTCTCCTGCTCAACTTTTATTTAAAAGTTCTTAAAAATTCACTCAATTTCTTTAATCCTTCTCTCAGAGTTTCTTCTTTTGTACAATAACCAATCCTTGCATAACCCGGTAAATCAAAACGATTACCTGGCACAATCAGAACTCCTGTTTCTTTTAAAAGAGAAATTGCAAACTCTTCTGTTTTTTCAGGATCTAATTTTTCAAACTTAACAAAGCTGCAAGATACCGACTCAGGAAATATCATTGAAACTAGCGGTTCATTCTCCACCCATTCTTTCAGAATTTTTAAATTATCATTTACAATTTTACGATTACGCGATAAAACCTTCTCTTTATGCTTCAAAACTAAAGTCGCAAGTGCATCATCAAAAACCCCTGTACAGATCATTGTGTAATCACGATTTTTCTGCATCTCTTCTACAACAAATTTATCTTGTGTTGCAATCCATCCTACACGAATTCCTGGAACAGAATAAGTCTTTGACATTGAATTTGTTGAAATCCCTTTTTCATAAAGGCTAGCAATAGGCGCATAGTCCTCTCCACCTTCTAGAGGAAGATAAACTTCATCACAGAGAATATAGGCTCCAATTTCACGTGCAATCTCAATTACTTCTGATAAAAATTCTTTCTTTAGTATTGCTCCTGTTGGTTGAGCTGCATTATTTAAGCAAATCATTTTTGTATTTGGCTGGATAAGTTCTTTAAGTTCCTTTATTTTTGGACACCAATTTTCCTCTTCATAAATCTTCCAATAATTTACTTTTGCTCCTAAAGCCTCTGGTAAATCATAAAGTTGTTGATAACTAGGATATTGAGCAATCACATGATCATTTTCAGAAATCAAACCAAAAATAGCCAGAAAATTAGCTCCTGTTGCTCCATTCGTTGATAAGATATTATCAGTCTCAACTCCTTCATAAAGCTTTGCAACCTCTTTTTTAAAGTCAGGCGAGCCTTCAATCCAACCATAGTTAAATTTTTCACTTTTTAAAATTTCTAAAAAAGACTTACCAGCATCCTCTTCTAATTCTAAAATTTCTTGTAAAGTCATTGAAGAAATCGTTGATTGAGCAATATCTATTGTTGCCGAGCGTTCCCATACATTTAGCCAATCCTCAACTCCAAATTGTTTTAATTCCATATTTTCTCCTTTAATACTAATAAAGCCGCAAAAGCGGCTTCTTTTTATTTTATTCAGGAATAATCACTGTTCCAGAACCTGTTGCTAAAAAGTTCTCTAAATTATCAAGTGAGGTAATCGTTGCAGCACGTCCTGTACGTTCTACAAATGATAAAGCAGCTTCAACTTTTGGTTTCATTGAGCCTGCAGCAAATTGTTCTTCGGCAAGATAATCTTTCATTTCTGATTTTGAAACTTTCTCAAGTTTCTTTTGATCAGGCTTGTTGTAATTAACAAAAACATTATCTACTGCAGTCAAGATAATAAACTCATCTGCCTTAACAAGTTCTGCTAACTTTGCAGCTGAGAAGTCCTTATCAATTACGGCTTCAACACCATCATACCCAATTTCTGTCTCAACGACAGGAATACCACCACCACCTGCTGCTACAAGAAGGACTCCATTGTCTACCAGTTGTTCAATAACCTCTGACTCAACAATTTGTGTTGGGATAGGTGAGGGAACAACACGACGAAAACCACGTCCTGCATCTTCTACAAATGTCCAGTCCTCATGATTAGATTTTTCAAGCTCAAGTTCTTCTGCTGAGTAGAAAGGACCGATAGGTTTTGTCGGTGCTGAGAAAGCTTTATCTGCCTTATCTACTACTGTACGTGTCACGACTGCTGCAACTGATTTCTTGATACCTGATTTATTAAGCTCCTCTGTCAATGCTGATACCATCCAAAAACCAATTTCTCCTTGAGTCATTGCTCCAACAGTGTCAAGTGGCATTGCAGGATTTTTCTCTGAATCAGCTTCTACTTGTTGAAGCAAAAGGTTACCTACTTGCGGACCGTTTCCATGAGTAATAATCAACTCATGACCTGCTTTAATTAAAGCAACTAGTTGACTTGCAGTCACTTTAAGTGCTTCTTGTTGTGCTTTTGCTGTAGGATCATCTGTTAAAATTGCGTTGCCACCAAGAGCAACTACATAACGCTTTGACATGTTACTGTCTCCTTTTAAATTATATTATTTTTTTATTTTTTTATTTTTTTAAGTACATCTTTTTGAATAATAAAGTAACTCATAATAGTTACTACAATTAAAGGTAGGACTGCTACAAGTAAGGTATTACCATCCATACCTAAGGCATCTTCAAGTCCAAACCAATTACCATAAACACCCGCAATCGCTAATAATCCTAAGACTGAAAGAATACTAATTGAAAGCCACTCTATTTTTGTTAATTTTTTACCATACTCTGTTTTTCCTAAAGCATAGAGAATAAATCCTACTGCATAAAGAATCAAAGAGAGCCATACAAACTGCCAGCCTGAGAAATAAAGCGCAATAATCTGAAAGGCTGCTGCTGAAAAGCCAATTAACACTTGATTTATTTTCTTTTCTTCTAGTCCTACCTTCATAAAGTAAAAACCAACTAAAGCATAACAAATCATCATAACAGCGGTACAAAGATAAACAAAAACATTATAAGCATCTGCCACAAAATAAGTGACTAATAAGAAAATCTGAATAATAATTTGAGTTAAGAAAAGAGAGTTTTTTGGAGCTTTCTTTTTGTTGAGTTCACCAAACCAACTTGGTAATAATTTTTGATCTGAAAGCTGTTGAGTTGCCTCTACAGGTAACATCGTCCAAGAAAGCCAAGCTCCTAAGACTGAAATAATTAAGCCTATTGCCATAATCGTTCCACCCCATGGACCTACCATTTCATTTAAGACATGAACAAGCCCAGGCTGCTCAACATTTGCAAGCTCTTCTTGACTAAAGATACCAAAAGGCAAGATTGAAAGTAAAAGGTAAACAACAAGAAGACCTATCAAACCTAAAATGGAAGCTTTTCCTGCATCTGATTTACGTTTTGCACGATCACCCATCATAGCTGCTCCCTCAATACCTACAAACACCCAAATCATAACCATCAATGAATTTGTCACTTGATCCATCAAACCTTTTCCAGTCATTGCAGAAAATGAGAATTCGCCATCTACATTTGTCACAAAAGTTTCCCAAAAATGAGTACTAAAAATTTCAACCTGAAACATTGCAAAGCCTACAATAACAAAGATAAGGAGAGGGATAAGTTTTGCAATTAAAACAATTGCATTAATAAAAGCAGCTGACTCTACTCCATTCATTACAAGGAAGGTTAATCCCCAAGAAATAATAGAGACAATAATGACAGATAAGAGAGTTAAAGATCCATTCTCAGTTTTAAAAACTCCTGGAAAGAAATAATCAAAAGATACCATCGTAAGTACTGCCAAGGCAACATTTCCTGACCAAGCTGACAACCAGTAACCCCAACCTGATATAAATCCTACCATATCACCAAAGCCTTCTCGGGCATAGTCTGACACACCGGAAAGTTCTGGTTTTTTTGTAACTAAAGCATTTAAGCTTAACACAAGCATTAAAATACCAAAACCTATCAGGAGCCAAGAAACTACAACACCTCCTGAAGTTGCACCTGTTGCAAGATCATTGGCTAGGTTAAATACTCCTCCACCAATAGACCCTGAAATGATAATTGCGATGAGGGCAAAAAGCCCAATTCCTTTTTTATTTTCTTCCATGTAAGTCCTATCTAAGTCATAAGCTGTTTATTTTATTAACAAACAACTTATGAACTCTTTTATTATTTAGTGAGTCAGCTACAAGTTAGAAAAACCTATATGTTTATTTCCAGTCTGCTGGAGTTTCTGGAATAAATAGATTTCCAAGCGTTGCTGCCATTATTGCTTTAATTGAATGCATACGATTTTCTGCCTCTTCAAATTGACGTGCATATTTTGAGCGGAAAACTTCATCTGTTACTTCCATCTCTGTCAAACCATATTGTTCTTTGATTTCTTTGCCATATTCTGTTTCTGTGTCATGAAAAGCTGGAAGACAATGCATAAAGATCAATTGATCATCTGGAGTTCCTGTCATCTTCATCATATCCATTGTGATACGATATGGTGTCAATAACTCTACGCGTTCTTCCCAGTTTGACTCACCCATTGATACCCAAACATCAGAATAGATCACATTTGCCCCTTTTACACCTGCAGCAATATCTGAAACTGCTTCTACCTTTGCTCCTGATTCACTTGCAAATTTATTAGCAATTGTCATAACCTCATCTGTTGGATGAAGAGAATCTGGTGCAACGATAGATACACTTACTCCAAGCATTGCACCTGTTACAATGAGAGAGTTAGCCATATTATTACGGCCATCACCTACATAGGCAAGCTTTAATCCTTTAAGATAACCAAATTCTTCTTTGATTGTCATATAATCAGCAATCATTTGTGTTGGATGCCAGTCATCTGTCAATCCATTCCAAATAGGAACGCCTGAGTATTTTGCTAAATCTTCAACTTCTTCTTGTGAGAAACCACGACGCTCAATAGCATCAAACATTGAACCTAATACTCTTGCAGTATCTTCTGTTGATTCTTTGATGCCTAGTTGGATGTCATCTTTTCCTAAGTACTCTGGATGAGCACCTAAGTCAACAGCAGCTGTTGTAAATGCAGCACGTGTACGTGTAGATGTCTTGGCAAAAAGCAGTGCAATATTACGTCCCTCAAGATAACGATGAGGAATACGATTTTTCTTTAATGCTTTTAAGTGAATGGCAAAATCAACAAGATAGTTGATCTCTGATGGTGTAAAGTCTTTTTCTGCTAAAAAGCTACGTCCTTGAAAAACTGAATTTACTTCTGGTGTTCTCATTATTTTTTTCTCCTTATTTTTTGACACCATTTTTATATGATATCAAATTTTTTATTAATATACAATTATTTGTATTTTTATTCTACTTCATTTATATTTTATAAATCTTCACGCCAAAGTGGTTGTGACATACATCTCGCTCCACCACGTCCACGCGCAAGTTCACTTGATAAAATTTCATGAACTTTAATCCCATGCTTCTTTAAAAGTTCGATTGTCACATAATTACGATCGTAAGTTACAATCTCACCCGGGGCGATTGCCAAAGTATTTGAGCCATCATTCCATTGCTCACGTGGAGCAACGACTGCATCACCGGCTCCACATTCGATTAAGTCCAGTTCTGAAAGATTAAGAACCTTCTTCAAAGCTTTCTCAAGGTCAGTTAAATGTTCAATCTTAATGTCATTATCTATTCCGGGAGTCAAGATAAAGGTATTAATTGAGCCATCACCATGGAAAATTCCAGGGAAGACAGTAAATTGATCATGATTAATCATTGTAAAGACTGTGTCCAGATGCATCATCGCATGATTGTGAGGAATTTCTACAGCGACTACCGTATCAAATGTTGACAAAGGATTTTTGAATAATTCTTTTGCCAATGCTTGAATTGTTCTAGAAGAGGTACGCTCAGAAACACCAATAGCTACTACATTTTTACTCAAGACAAGTTGATCCCCACCTTCAACACGTGTTGTATGATTACGGTCACGCCAGATTGGAACTTTTCCTGCAAAGCGTGGATGATGTGCCATAACAAACTCAGTAATCAATGATTCCGGCTGACGTGCTGGGAAAGTCATACGATTGATGGTCATTCCTACACCAATTGAAGCTTGTGGGTCACGTGTAAAGTAGGCATTGGGCAAAGGATTCATATAAAAAATATTTTCTGCACCAGAGCCTGCTAAATCACTCAGACTTTTATTTGGGATATCAAGCTCATTTTTGCGAATACCTGCATAGATTTTATCAACAAAATCTTTAGTTGGCATTGCTGAAAGATACTCCTTTAAACCATTAAAAGTTCTACCTTCTTTATAGTTATGCTCTTGAAGATAACGAACCATAAACTCTTCGCGAATAGAGGCGCTTGTATCAAAAGTTTCAGCTGCAAGTTGCTCGATATAAAGAGTTTCAGCTCCATTATCTCGCAATGTTTGAGCAAAGAAATCATGCTCTTTTTGTGCGATTTTTAAAAAAGGGATATCATCGAACAAAAGTTCTGACATTGTATCAGGTGTAATATTTTCAACTTCAGCACCTGGTCTATGAAGTAAGACTGACTTTAGTTTGCCAATTTCAGAATTGACATTAATTGCATTTTCCATATTTTAGGAATCCTTTCTTTTTTTCTGAATAACAGAAAACGGTTACAAGAATATTCTACCAGTTTCTTTTTGAATGTCAAGTAAAAAGTTTTAAAAAATAAGAGTCAATAATTCAAGGGATTGACTCTTACTTTTATTAATTATTATACAAATCAGGGTGTGAATTATGCCATTTCCATGCATTTTCAATAATATGAGTTAAATCATGTTGAGCTTTCCAAGACAAGATTTCAAAAGCCTTTGAACTATCTGCAACTAAACTATCAGGATCACCTAAACGACGTTCACCAATCCTACTTGGAATCTCTTTTCCTGTCACTTTGCGTGCAGTCTCAAGAACTTCTAAATTTGAATAACCCTTTGCACTTCCAAGGTTAAATTGATCAGAAGCTCCACCAGCTTTGAGATATTCAAAAGCCTTGATATGTGCATCGACTAAATCTTCGATATCAATATAATCACGCACACAAGTTCCATCTTCTGTCTGATAATCATCTCCATAAATAGTGATAAACTCACGTTTTCCTTGAGCAACTTGTAAAATGATCGGGATTAAATGTGTCTCATTTTTATGTGCTTCACCAATGTGTCCATCTTGAGCAGAACCTGCCACATTAAAGTAGCGTAAGGCAACATAAGTCATATCCGTTGCTTGAGACTGCCAATCCATCATTTTTTCCATCATCAACTTACTTTCACCATAAGGGTTAATAGGCTTTTGAGCTGTTTTTTCTGATATTGGGCTAGATTCTGGAATTCCAAATGTTGCTGCTGTTGAACTAAAGACGATATGTTTTATTCCAAATTCCTGCATAATATTCAGTATATTTATACAACCACCCACATTATTATCAAAATACATGGCAGGTTTCTCCATTGACTCACCCACCAGTGAATACGCACAGAAATGAATGATTCCTTCGATTAAGCTCTCTTTTGTAAATACACTACGAAGAAAATCTGCATCACGTACATCTCCCTCATAGAACTTTGCTGCTGATGAGATAGCCTCTCTATGCCCTGTCACGAGATTATCTACAACAATTACCTCATAACCTTTATCAAGTAAAATCTCAACTGCGTGACTTCCAATATATCCTGCACCACCTAATACTAAAATTGACATTTTTTCTCCTTTTTATTATTCGCTGTAAATTTCAGCATCTGACAATCTAAATGTAACCAACGTTTCTTCTGGATAAGCTGCCAATTGACTGGCAAAGCTTTCATCATCATCTTTTTTTACCTTTGCCTTAACATTAATCTGAAGCTTATAAGGCTCTTCTGAAAGACGTTCATAAAGAGTACGTAAATCTGCAATATCTTGGCTCGAAGCTTTAGGTATAACCGTGTACTTTGCATGTTCTTGTGATTGCCAAGAATTCACTTTTTCAAAATCTACAATTGAGTTCTCACGTACTTGTAACTTGACTGTAACGTCATAATCAAAACCTTCTTGCTCTACAATCTTTGTAATTTTTAACATTTCTTCATAAGTTCCTGAAGCTTTTAACTTTAAAGTCGCTTTATAAGGAATGCCTGCCAACTCCATCGTCTCTGCAATGATAAAAGGGTCTGATTCTTCCCCATCTTTATCTAACTCTGGAGGAAGAAAGTTTACCGTGATGGAATAACCCCCTGCCAATAGTTTCTCATATTGACTGATCAATTCATCTGCTTCTACTTCATCAATAAATTCATTAAATGTACGTTCTGTCAGCTTATTATTTTCAGCTGCTTCCTCTTTGGGATAAATAATTTTTACTTGGTAATTCATATCCTCTATTATACACCATATTTTAATTTATCTGCTTTTTTATTTTAATAAAAAAAAGAAAACTTTTCCAATTTTATTTAAAGCTTAATTTTCTTTAGTTTATAAAAAATATGATATACTAGTTTTCACAAACATGAAAATAGAGGACTTTATGAATAATCTTACCTTTAATAACACAAGCTTAGCTGAGCGTATCAAGACTTTAAGAAAAAGAAAAGATATGTCTATTCAAACATTAAGTAGTTGTTTTGACTCCCCAGTACCAATTAGCTTAATTTCTTACTGGGAAGCTGGAAAACGAAAACCAAGCTTTATGCGTCTTAAGGAATTAGCTAAAATATTTGAGGTTCCAATACTTTGGTTACTCTATGGAAACGATCAAATAGATGCAGGCGGACTTTTTTCATCAAGTCTAGAAAAACTCAACTTATTAGAAATGACAATGAAAGAATGGGATGACCAAGAAGGCCTAGCTTTAAACTATGAAAGTCTAGCAAAAAGAATGGAAATCTCTATTGAGAAAACTTATGACCAATGGCTCTGGTATTATATAGCTAGCTATCCAGGCTACCCCAATGGTTACGATGATGACTTAGGTTTTCCAAAATATCCTGGCTTTCCTTATGAAGAACACGAAAATGAAGACTTAGAGTATACAGGTTGTTCTGATCCTGACCAATTTGATTTTTAAAAGGAGATTTAATGATACTCACACATGAATTTGATACTATCGCAGCAATTTCTACTCCTTTAGGAGAAGGAGCAATTTCTATCGTTAGACTTTCAGGAACTGATGCCATTTCAATTGCCAATAAAATTTTTAAAGGGAAAAATCTTAATCTTCTCGACTCTCATACGATTAACTATGGACAGATTTTTGATGGTGAACTATTAATTGATGAAGTTATGATTAGTTTGATGCGAGCACCAAAAACATTTACACGAGAAGATGTTGTAGAAATTAATACACATGGTGGTCTTGCTATCACACAAAGAATTCTTCATTTACTTCTTAAAAATGGAGCTCGACTCGCTCAAGCAGGAGAGTTTACAAAACGTGCTTTTCTTAATGGACGTATAGACTTAGCTCAAGCTGAGTCTGTTATGGACCTCATTCATGCAAAGACTGACCGTGCTGCTCAAGTTGCAGTACAACAACTTGATGGCCAACTTTCAGTAAAAATAAAAGAAATTCGGCAGGAAATCTTAGAAACTCTAGCTCAAGTTGAAGTTAATATCGACTATCCCGAGTACGATGAAGCTGAAGATATCACAAGTCAACTTCTCAGTGAAAAAAATAAAGTTTTTCAAGAAAAGCTTTATAAACTTTTAGAAAGCGCCCAGCAAGGAAAAATCTTAAGAGAAGGAATTAAAACTGCCATCATTGGACGTCCAAATGTTGGAAAATCTAGTCTCTTAAATCTATTATTAAAAGAAGAAAAAGCAATTGTTACAGATATTGCAGGTACAACTCGAGACACTATCTCAGAATATGTCAATATTGCAGGTATTCCACTTGAACTAATTGATACCGCAGGTATCCATGAGACTTCAGATATTGTTGAAACAATTGGTGTCGAGCGTTCTCTAAAAGTTTTAGAAAGTGCCGATCTTATTCTGCTTGTTTTAGATGCTTCATCTAAATTAAGTTCCGAAGATAGGAATTTATTGGAGCGTTCTACTAAATCTACACATATTATCCTTGTCAATAAAAGTGATTTAAATATTAAAATTGAGCAAAAAGACTTACCAGACGATGCCATTTATATCTCTACCCTAAAAAATGAACCTCTTGATTTACTTGAAAATCGAATCAAAGAAATCTTCTTTTCAGGACAGTTACAAGGTTCTAAAAGTACCTTACTTTCTAATACCCGTCATATCAATCTTGTTGAAAAAGCCCTTCAGGCAGTTATTGAAGCTGAGAATGCTTTAAGCATGGGTCTGCCCGTTGACTTAGCACAAGTACATCTACGTGAATCTTGGGATTTATTAGGAGAAATCATTGGAGAAAATGCTCCTGACGAGCTAATTACACAACTTTTTACACAATTTTGTTTAGGCAAATAAAAAGCTTTTGAGTCAATAACTCAAAAGCTTTTTAATCAAACTCCACTTCTTCAAAATCAAAGTTTTTCAAGTAACTTTTACTTTCTAGCTCTTCTTTTTTAAATAAATCAATAGCTTCCTGTCTAGCAACTTCAAGAATGTTGTAATCATTGATTAAATCTGCAACTGCAAACTCTGGAATTCCTGACTGTCGAAGTCCAAAAATTTCTCCTGACCCTCGCATTTTTAAGTCTGCCTCAGAGAGTTTAAAGCCATCTGTTGTTTCACACATGATACGCATCCGTTCTTTTCCTGACTCAGACTTTGGATTAGCAACTAAAATACAATAGGATTTTTTATCTCCACGACCTACCCGTCCGCGTAGCTGATGAAGTTGTGATAATCCAAACCTATCAGCATCCATAATCACCATAATCGTAGCATTTGGCACATCAACTCCAACTTCAATAACTGTTGTTGACACAAGTAAGTCAATTTTTCCTACTTTAAACAAAGACATCCGCTCTTCTTTCTCTTCATTTTTTAGCTGACCATGAAGCAAACCAATCCTAGCTTTTGCCTTAAAATGAGAGGAGAGTTCTTCATACAAAGCAACTGCATTTTTTAAATCTAAAGCTTCAGACTCTTCAATCAAGGGAGAAATTACATAAATCTGAGCTTTTTTCTCTAACTCAGACTCTAGCCAACGAAGAACTTCTTCAAACTGCTCATGCTTCACCCAACGTGTCAAAATAGGTTGGCGTCCTGCCGGTAGCTCATCAATAATAGACACATCCATATCTCCAAAAGCTGTAATCGCAAGAGTACGTGGAATCGGTGTAGCTGTCATCATCAAGACATCAGGATTTTGCCCTTTCTCACGAAGAATCTTACGCTGATTAACTCCAAAACGATGCTGCTCATCTGTGATAACTAAGCCAAGATTTTTAAAATTTACTTTCTCTTGAATAAGAGCATGCGTTCCAACAAGAATATCAGTATGCCCCGTCGTCAAGTCTTCTAGAACTTCTCGCCGCTCAGCTACACGTAAGCCTGATACCAATAAAGAAATATTCAAATTTGGAAATAACTTGATTAAACTCATAAGATGTTGACGCGCCAAAATTTCTGTTGGAACCATAAGTGCTGATTGAAATCCAGCGAGCTTTGCCGCATACATCACAAGTGCTGCAACAACTGTCTTTCCCGAGCCAACATCTCCCTGTAATAATCGATTCATATGCGTATCTGCTATCATATCAGTTAAAACTTCATCTAAAACTCTCTGCTGAGCACTCGTTAACTGAAAAGGTAAATTTTTAATCTCTTTTTCCAAATCTTTTTTATCAAAACTAATCCGAATTCCCTTTCTTCCTAACTTTTCCTTATGTTTTAAAGCTTGAAGTCGAAGTTGAAAAAGAAAAAGTTCTTCAAATTTTAATCTTCGTAAAGCTTGCTTATGTGTCTCTATATCCTCTGGAAAGTGCATCGCTTTAACTGCTGACTGACGATCAATCAAACGATATTTTTCTAATAAAAATGAAGGAAGGTTTTCTTTTAAAAGCTCTACAGCTCCCAAATCAAAAAGCTGTTGGATAAGATTAACCAATTGGTACTGTTTAATTCCTTGGGTCAGATGATAAATAGGTTGAAAATCTTTATTTTCTTCTTCTCGATCTATCGCAGATAGAAGCTTCATCCCCAATAACTGCTGCTTTTTACTGTCCCACTTTCCATAAATAGCTATCGTTTGTCCAAAGTCAATCTTATTTTTTAGATAGGCCTGATTAAAAAATGAGACTGAAAAAACAAGTTCTTCTTGTTTACATTTAAAGGTTAGTCGAGATTTTCTTGCACCAAAATAACTAAGATTAACTGGACTAGCTACTTCTGCAATTAAAGTTGCTTTTTCTCCATCTATCAAATCTGTCACTTTTCTAGCTGCAACATCTTCATAGCGAAAGGGAAAGTAAAGCAACAAATCTTGGAGATTATAAATCCCAAGCTTCTGATAATTTTCAAGTGCTTTTGGTCCAACACCTTTTAAATATTGAATAGAATCTGTTAATTTCATCTCTTAATTATAACATGAAGAAAGACTCAAAGAAATTGAGTCTCTTTTATTTTTTAAATATCATTATAAATTCAGTTTCTTTTTCATCAGTTTTTACTTCTATCTCACCTCCATGCTGGTCTACCACTGACTTAACAATTGAAAGTCCAATACCATGAACACCGTTTTTCCCCTTATAAAAGCGTTCAAAAAGATGAGGAAGATCTTTTTTAGCAATTGCTTCACCATCATTTTTTATTGACAAAATCACCTCCGCATCTTTATTTTTACAAGTAAAAATAATTTTTGTCTTTGCATAGCGTGAGGCATTGGTTACTAAATTACTCACTGCACGTCGCAGTGACTTATAGTTCATTTTTAAGAAAACTGGCTTTTTATCAAAGTCTGCAATTAACTCTAAACGTTGTCTAGACAATAATTCTTGTTCTTCAAGTAACTCTTGCATTAACTCGCGGCAATCTTGTACTTGTAGCTCCGACTGTTCTTTAAGCTTATCCAAGCGTGAGGTCATCAAAAGATCTTCTACCAAGTCTGTCATCTTATCTGTTTCACTTAAAATTACCTCTACCGAATCTTTTACTGGGAGGACATCATATTTGATACCCTCAGCATAACTTTTTATTGACATCAGAGGCGTTCTGAGTTCATGAGAGGCATTCTGAAAAAAAGTTTTTTGATCTTCATCCACCTTATCTAATTGTCTTGCAGTATCATTTAAATTATCTGCCAGTTGAGAAAACTCTTTAATCTTAAGCTTTCCTTGATAGAGACTAAAATTTCCTTTTCCAATACGCTTAGCAAATATTCCTAATTGAGATAAAGGTTGACTAATCATTCCAGTAAAAAAGAAAATACTTAAAGAACTTATCAAAAGAACTACTAAAACAATCAAAAATAAAAGTAAGCGAACCAGACTTGCAAAATTAATAATTCCTGTCACGTCAATATAAAAAAGACTATAAACCTCTTGAGAAACAGAGAGAGTTTCAATATAAAAAGTTTTATCTCTTATTTTTATTTTTTTCTTTTTTATATTCTCCAGTGAAATATTTTTACTTTCTAACTCTGAAGCAATCGACTTCGCATCTAAAATTTCATATTTTTTAGCATCTGTCGTGGTTGTTATTTCATAATCATCTGTTAATAAAATAACTTGAGGGCGAATGTTAAACTCACCCGAGTTTTCTGCATTTAAATCTGGAAGAGTTAAACTCGCCCTTTGATTTGCAACCACTGATGAGAGCTGTTTTTCTGCTCCTTTTTCAATATAAAATCCAATAATTAAATTAAAAGAAAGAATAACAAGAAAAAAAGCTGTCAAAACAACACCTATATTTGAAATTAACAAGCGTGCTCGAAGACTCTGAACTTTTTTTCTCATTTATCCCTCCTCAAGTATCTCTTTTACTTTTTGAGTCAAGCTCATAGGACTAAAAGGTTTGGTAAAGTAATAATTGCTCCCCATTGCAAGCCCCGTCGCCGAGTCTAAATCCGAACCTCTTGCTGAGAGCATAATAATTGGCACATCACTTTCTTCTCGAATTGCCTTACAAATGACAAAACCATTTGATCCTGGCATCATAATATCTAAGATAATCAAATCACTTTGTACTTTTTCAAATTCTACAAGTAGGTCATCTCCATTTTCAAAATCATATACAAGAAAACCTGACTTTTCTAAAAATGCTTTAACTGCTAAGCGAATCGGCGTTTCATCATCTGCAATATAAATTTTTTTTGCCATTAATTCCCCTCTTCTTGTTTCTCATCTCCAATTGGAGCATTAATTAACTCCACTAATTCATGAATAAGATACATTCTATTATCTAGCTCATGGATACGCTCTGCACAGTTTTGTAAATCTTGGGAAAGATGCTGAGGCATTTCACCTCCATACTTATATCTTACTTTATGCTCTAGCTGTGCCCAAAAATCCATTGCTGAGGTTCTCAGCTGAACTTCAACAAGGCATGTCTCCTTACCAAAAAGACCTTCTAAATTTACCTCTAAAATCATATGATAAGAACGATATCCAGATTCTTTAGGTGAGCTTAGATAATCTTTTTCTGAAATCACTCGGAAATCTGACTGACTACGCATTACTTCAGCTAATTCGTAAATATTTTTTGCATAAAAGCAGATAATACGAACTCCTGCAATATCTTTTAGAGCATTTTCTGCTTCAGCTGCTGTTAGAGGTAAATCTTTCTTTTTTAGTTTGCCTGCAATAGACTCAGGTGATTTGATACGATACATGATATGATCAATCGGACTTACCAAATCTTCTTGACTCTTATAATAAGCATTTAAATTATTTAACTTTGTCATTACAATTGACAAAGCACATTCATATTTAACCAGATTACGTTTAAGCATGTCAAACTCATCTTGGGGAAAACGTGCCGGTAAATTTCCTTTTTTCATGGCTTTATTATATCACATCGACTTAAGTAAAGCTTTAAAAGTTTAAGATATTAAAAATACAGACTTATTCTAATGAAAAAGCTTGATTTCTCAAGCTTCTCATAGATTATTATCTAATCATTCAGAAATATTCATTAAATCCCAACTTGATTACGATACATTTCCATATATTTTCCATTTTGACTTAGGAGCTGATCATGATTTCCTTTTTCAACAATAACTCCATCCTCAAGTACAACAATCTGGTTTGCATCTCTGATTGTACTCAAACGATGGGCCACAATAATTAAGGTCCTATCTTTTGCAACGACTGACAAAGCTTGATTAATCATCGCTTCAGTTTCTGTATCAATATTAGCAGTTGCCTCATCCATAATTAAAATTCTTGGATTTCGAATCAAGACTCTTGCTAAGGAAATTATTTGCTTTTCTCCAAGTGACAAATTTGAACCCATATTATGAATAGGAGCATGAATATCTCCTCCAAATTTTTCTAAAATCCCTTCAGCTGAGATAAGCTTTAAAGTTTCTATAATTTTTTCATCATCAACCTCTTTTCCAAACTTAATATTTGAGGCTAAACTACCTTGAAATAAAATTGGCTCCTGTAAAATAATTCCCAAATGTGAACGGTAAGTTCTTTTATTATAATGATTAATAGCCATTCCATCAATATAAATCATCCCACTATCTATTTCTTTAAAATCATTAAAGCGCATTAATAGATTAATTATTGTAGATTTTCCACTCCCACTACGACCAACAAGTCCTATTTTCTGTCCCTTTTGAATTTCTAAATTAATATTATTTAAAGCTTTTTTAGAAGGCTGATAGCTATAGTTAACATTTTCAAATTTTATATTTCCTAGATAAGCTGGAATTTCCTTAAGTTCATTTTCCTCTTCTAGACTATCAATAATCTTAAAAATCCGATTGACCTTTACTTTAGAATGCTCCAAGTTACTAAACTCATGAAAAAGAAGATTAAGAGGACTAATAATCTTACTAATGTAACTATAAAAAGCATAAATCAATCCCGCTTCAATACTTGTCCATCCTTTCAAATTCATGAAAGACATCATTCCAATAACAAGAGCAATAACAAGACCTTGAAATAAATTAATCCCATTCCATCCCTGACTTACATGAAGATTTACCTCTTCCATCTTTTCATCTAGATACTGATTATTTAGCTCTCTGAAACCATCAACTGTCATTTTCTCACTATTAAATATTTTTAAAATATTAATTCCATTGATAATCTCATTCATTCGAGCAACAATTCGTGAATTCGTTTCATTTACTTTTTCTGCAATAACATTTATTTTTTTAGTAAAGATTTTGATCCAAATGATCATGATAGGAATCATAATCAGACAAAAAAGGGCAGCCACTGGTGACAAGAGGTACATTCCTATAAACGAAAATAAAATAGCTAAGACGGTTGAAATAAAAATATTTACAGTCGAAGTATAAAGTGTTGCTACTCCAACAGTATCTGCAAGCAGACGATTGGCTGTTTTTCCAACAGGTTCTGACTCTAGTTGGCCAATATCCATATATTCAAATTTTCGTATTGCATCCATCCGAATATCTCGTGTTGTGTGCACTGTAAGTAAAGCCCCACTAATCCTCTGGCAATAACTTGAAATAATCGTTATTATAAAAACTAAAGCTAAAAAAAGAAGATTTAACTTTATCGATGTTTTTTGACTCTTAAATAATTCTGAAGTTTCTTTTTTACTCAACTTTTCAGCCTTAAAATACTGCTCATTAACAAGAATTTGATCAGCAACAAGCTGTTTAACTCCAGCAGGTAACTCAGACTCTGAAATGTAAAAGCTGTCTTCAATATATGACACAGTATAAATTTTATCTTCTCCTTCACGAGAAAGATATTTTCCTTTAACTAAATAACCTTTTTCAGCTTCATACCAAGTTCCTGTAATTCCTAGAAGACGATTGTCTAAAGTATCTTGAATAATTAGAGGAGAGAGTGAATTAAACAATTGAAAAATAATAAGAAAAACAACCATAGACAACAGATAGAGTTTATTATTCTTGACATAACACCATGCTTTTTTATAACTTCCCATCGTCTCCTCCAGTCTGATTCATATATTGTTCATAATACCAGCCCTTTTGGTACATTAACTGCTTATGATTTCCAACTTCTTTTACTCGCCCCCTTTCAATCACATAAATACGGTCAGCCTCCTTTACAACACTAAAGCGATGAGTAATCATAATATTTGTTTTTCCCGAACGATGCTCACGTAAATTATGAATAATCGCCTTTTCTGTATTCGCATCCACTGCACTTAGCGAATCATCAAGTAGAAGAATTTGAGGATTTTTCAATAATGCACGCGCAATAGAAAGGCGCTGCTTCTGCCCACCACTAAGACCAGAGCCACCTTCACCAAGCTCTGTATTTATCCCTCTCTCCATACGTTTAATATCATATGCCATATCTGCAATGTACATTGCAGAGTACTTCGTTTGTTCATCTGTTGAGACCTGCGAAATATCTAAGTTTTCAGATAAGGTTCCACTAAATAAAATATCACTCTGTGGTACATAACCCACGAGATTTCTAACTTCATCAATCTTAAGTTTTGTAAAATCTTCTTCATTGATAAAAATATTACCTGATGTAGGATTAAAATCTCTAAGCAGTTGACGGAGGATAGTACTTTTCCCACTTCCACTAGGTCCTACAATTCCAATCGTCTCGCCTGCATAAACTTCAAGACTAATATTATCAATTGTATTTATATCACTAAAGGGATAGCGATAGCTTACCTTATCAAAAAATAAATGCTCAAACTCTGCCAGACTCAAGGCATCCTCTTTATTTATCACATTATTTTCATAAGTCATCACTTCTTGCATCCGACTATCAGATATCATTGCTTGATTAATAATATTGTAAACATTGGCTAGAACAAGTATCGGTCCACTCACCATCGTAATATACATACTAAACGTAATCAAATCTCCCGGAGTCATTTCTACATTCATCACCATAAGTGAACCAAAACTAAAAGTAAGTATCGTGCTTATTGCAATGACAAATTCAAAGATTGGTGTAAAGAGATTTTCAAATTTAACAATTTTTTGCCAAGACAAGATATCATCCATTACTGCTTTTTTATTTTTTTTCAAATCTTCTTCTTCATAAACATAAGCACGAATCACACGCATTCCTTCAAGTGATTCTAAAATAGAATCAAAGAATTTTGCATAAATTTTTCGATGAATTTTATAATACTTCCGCATATGATTAAGCAATACACTAATTAAAGCAAAAGTAATTGGAATAATTAAAAAAGCAATCAACGTCAGCTTTAAAGAAAGATTAAAAATCATGGTTAGTAAAATAAAGGCAAGTAGAGTAAAACAATAAGTTACATCACTTAGTAAAATCGTAACTGCCTGCGTAATTGATAAAAGATCATTAGAGACTCTAGAGATTAACTCCCCTTTATTATAAGACTCATAAAGTTCGATATCACTACTAAATAGTTTTAATAGATAACGAATTCGAATCTCTTTTGATAAATCTTCTCCCCGTAAATTTAATTGCCGATGGTAAAACTTATTTAATAAATAAATAAGAATTGGAAGACACGTTATCTCTAAAATAGAAATATAAAATTTATCCTCTGTCAAAGTATCCATCGCAATATAGTCAATCAACTGACCAATCAACTTGGGTGTTAAGGTAGATAAATAAGAAATAACAACGATAAGGCAAACTAAAAACAAATAAGTTTTCTTATGACTTTTAAAGTACCATTTTAAGTGAGTAAAAACGGATAACATATTTCTCCTTTTACTAGAAAGAGATTATTTTTCTTTCATTAGGTCTGATATTTGTTGAACTTCCTCTAAACTTAGGGGCGGCATCTCAACAATTGCTAAATTTTCCAACAATTGTTCCTTTGTCCTAAAACCAGCAATAAGAGAACTTACTCTCTCGTTTTTTAAAGCCCAAAGAAGAGAAAGTTGAACAATACTAATTCCACGCTTCTTAGCAATAACTTTTAAGCCTCTTAATAACTGACGTAGATCCTCTGTTATATTTTCTTTACTTAAAAATGGTGAGGAAGCATCTAATGCTCTGGAATTTTCAGGAATACGATCAATATACTTTTCTGTTAAACGCCCTTGAGCAATTGGTGAATAAGCAACAAAACCTGTATTTGTTTTTTCTACAGCTCTTAAAACCTCTTCTCCATGTGAAGATTCTAAAAGATTATAATAATTTTGAGCAACAAGATAAGGAACCTGTAATTCTTTAAGAATCTTTGTAGCTTCAAGAAGTTGTTCTTCATTATAATTACTCAAGCCTACATAAAGAGCCTTTCCTTGAAGAACAATGTCACGAAGAGCCAACATCGTCTCCATCAATTCTGTTTCAGGATCAAAACGATGATGGTAGAAAATATCCACATAGTCAAGACCCATTCTTTCAAGTGATTGATTAAGACTTGCAAATAAATACTTCCTAGAGCCTCCATCTCCATAAGGACCCTCCCACATCGTATAGCCTGCCTTTGTAGAGATAATAATCTCATCACGATGTTTCATAAAACCACGAGAAAGCACTTCACCAAAGCGCTCTTCAGCACTGCCATTTGGAATTCCATAATTATTTGCCAAGTCAAAATGTGTCACTCCTTTTTTGAAGGCAGTTAAAATTAATTCTTCTACTTCTTCAATCTTACTTTCTGCATTGACATTATGCCAAAGACCATAAGAAATGACTGGAAGTTTTAAACCTGATTTTCCTAATTTTCTATATTGCATTATTTTTTCTCCTTATTTTCTTTATTTTTAGATTTATAAACAGCATATTCATACTGCTTGAGTAACTTTTTGGAACTTTCTTTATTTGTTGCCAAAAGAGAACCCTGGCTTGTAAAACTTATTTCTTCTGGATGAAAATTAAAGTAAAAATCATAAGTCCACTCTTGATTTGATCGAGTTTGACAGATAATTCGGCTGTCATTAGTTTTTAACTCTAAATCACGCATCACTTGCTCTGAAATAACATGACCATCCACAAGAGCAGCAAAAAATTGAACATTTTTATATTTAGTAATTGCAGGACTTTTAGCATACAGGTCAAAATCATAACTTGCAAGAATCTCTACATCATCAAATACTTCGATATACTCATGATAAATTTTTGTTTTTACTTCGCTTCCATACAAAAGAAGGCGAGCTGAATCTTTAGGATAAAGAGCTTCATACTCTAACAGATGATTCCCAATTAGCTGACCTAACTTCGGATGGCGACCAGTCAATTGTAAATTATTTTCCTCATCTACAAGACCTGTAAAGCTTGTAATATAAAGTCTTACGCCTGACCGAGCTAATACTAGCAATTTATCTATTTGTGACTCAGAGAGCATAAAGTGCATGGGGATAACAATAGACTTATAACCTGTTAAGTCCTGATTAAGACTAAGTAGATCAATATTAATTCCTTTTTTCAAGAAGCTATGATGAATTTCCTCTACATATTCACAATAAGGCATTCCCAATCCCTTTCTCGGTCCTACATTATATTTTATAATATCTCTTACTTCATAGTCAAATATTAGAGCAATATCATTTTTAACTTCACTATCAAGTATTTCATTTAAAGAATTGAGAGATTCTCCTAAAGACTTAATTTCTTTTTGTAGTCTATTTTTATAAACAAAGTCGTCTAAGACTGCTGAGTGAAACATTTCAGCATGATTAGGACTACGTTTCATTTGGAAATAACCAATAGACTGTGCTCCATAAGCAAGAGCTAATATTGAACTTGTCTCATGCAGTTTAGGTCGTTTACTTTTTGAAGCTTCACGCCAATTAGCCGTATTTGGAGTAGATTCCATCAAAAAGAAATTTTTCTGCTTAAAGCCTCGCATCAGATTAAAATTTAAAATAGCCTCTGTTGCTGTTTGATACTCCTCTTCTTTATGCCATTCATGATAACTGTCCCAAGATACAATATCTGAGAGACAGGCAAAGTGTCCATAGTTATAGTTATGACCTAAGCCATAGCAAAGATTTGTTGTACACTTAGCATTAGGGATATACTTTAAAATCGTCTCTTTTTCTAACTGATACATTTCTCCAGCACTGTAGGTTAGAAATCGCGACCATGCTAATCTCATGCAAGGATTAGAACCATCACCATGATCAAAAGGAGGAAAAACTTCTGAAAAACTATTATAAGTCTGACTCCAAAAAGTCATATTCCAGTTTTGATTTAAAGTTTCAATTCTTTGATAACGCTGAATTAACCAACTTTGAAAAGCAGAAATACAGTACTGGCAGTAACACTCTCCTTGCATTTCATTAGAAATATGCCAGAGAAGAATCTTAGAGTTCTGATATCTCTCAGCTAATTTTTCATTAATCTTTATAATCTCACGTCGGCTATCCGGAGAATGAAAGCAATGGTTATGCCGATCACCTAAAGTACGTTGAACATTATTAGAATCTGTCCGATGAATACTTGGATATTTAAGCTTAAGCCAATTAGGAAAGCCACCACTTGCCGTCGACATAATAATGGAAAAATTTTCTTCTTTTAATCTTTTTATTAGGTAGTCCATATATTCAAAGTTATAGAAATCTTCAGCAGGATTATAATAAGCCCACGAGAACACAGCTAACGTAACAAAATTAATCTCTGATTTTTTTAAAGCTTTGATATCTTTTTCAATCACTGACTGATAATCTACTGAATTAAAAAATTGTTCCGGATTATAATCACCACCATGTAATATTCTATTAAATTTCATCCTTAATTTATTTTCCTTTCTCAAATAATTTGTCATAAAGTTTCTTAGTCTATTTTATCAAAAGTACAGTATTTTTAGTATAAAAACTGAACTTTTTATTTTTTTAGATATAATAGATTTAAAAATATAAAAAGAAGGTAAAAATGAATTCTCAAATTTCTTATGATAAAAAATCAGATTTTACACTTATCTAACTCTAAAATTTCTTATGTTTTAAAGATTATGAGATCCGGTGAACTTGGGCAGCTTTATTATGGTCAACGACTTTTTGGCCAAGATTTAAACTATCTTTATTATGAAAAAGATATTCCAACTGTCTGTGTGTATGAAAAAGAGCAACAATATTCTATGTCAAATATGCGTCAAGAATATAGTAGCTTTGGTGGGACTGACTTTTCAGTTGCTTCCTATAATATCGAACAAGAAAATGGGTCCACACTGACAGAATTTAGATTTAAAGATTTTAAAATCCTAAATGAAAAACCTAAAATACCTCAACTTCCACAAGCAAAAGGTGAGTCTAAAACTCTTAAAATTATCCTCGAAGATTCTTTGATTCAAGCTAATTTAGAACTTTATTATTCAATTTTTGAGGACTCAAGTTGTATCATAAGAAGTACAAGGTTTATAAATCTTGGAGAGCAGAAATTATTTTTAAATAAGGCAATGAGCTTTCAGCTAGACTTTGATGATCTAGACTTTAAAATTTTACAACTTGACGGTGCTTGGGCACGTGAAAGAAATATCAATTACCGCGATGTCAAACAAGGTAGAAGCATTATCGAATCCACAATGGGTGCCTCCAGTCACGTACAAAATCCTTTCCTCTGCCTACTCAAAGGAAATGCTGATGAAAATCAAGGACAAGTTTATGCTGCAAGTCTGATTTACTCAGGAAGTTTTATCGCCAGTGTCGATGTTGCATCACACGAAAGAGTACGCATGACGATGGGAATTCATCCTCAAAATTTTAAATGGGAACTTAGTAAGGCTCAAGACTTCTGGACACCTGAAGTTGTACTTAATTATTCTCCTTCTGGCTTAAATCGCTTAAGCCAAGACTTTCATCAATTTATTCGCAAACACATTATGCCCTTAGAAAAAAATCTGAAACGCACAAAGTTTCTCACAAATAATTGAGAAGCCACTTATTTTGACTTTAACGGTTCAAAAATTATTCAAATTGCAAAAGAAGCTAAAAAATCTGGAATTGAAATGTTTGTTTTGGATGATGGATGGTTTGGTCAAAGACATGATGACACAAGTTCTCTTGGTGACTGGCAGGCTAATGAAGAAAAACTTCAAATGTCACTTTCTAGTCTTTCTAAAGAAATTAAAAGTCTCGGTCTTGATTTTGGAATTTGGATAGAGCCTGAAATGATTTCTAAGCGTTCAGAACTTTTTAATAAGCACCCAGAATTTGCTATTCAAACTCCGAATCGACAGATGAGCTATGGACGTCAACAGTTTATTCTTGATTTTTCAAATCCAGAAGTTGTGAACTTTATTTTTAATCAACTTTCTAAAACATTAGATAAAATTGATTTCCAATATATCAAATGGGATATGAATCGAAATATTACAGAAGGTTATTCTTCTAGTCTGTCTGCTCAAAATCAAGGAGAGTTTTTACACCGTTATATATTAGGAGTTTATCAACTTTATGAGCTTTTGCAAGAGCGTTATCCTAACGTTCTGATAGAATCTTGTGCAGGTGGTGGTGGAAGGTTTGACTTGGGAATGCTTTACTATTCTCCACAAATTTGGACAAGTGATGACTCTGACCCTGTAGAACGCTTAAAAATACAATGGGGTACTTCTCTTATTTATCCCTTACAGTCAATTGTCAATCATGTCAGTGCTGTTAGAAATCATCAAACTGGACGTCAAACAAGCCTTAACTTTAAAGCTTCTGTTGCTTATTTTGGTAATTTTGGCTACGAGATTGATTTCTCAACACTTAATTCTAAAGAAAAAGAGAAAATTCAACAACAAATGTTATTCTACGACACTTATCAAGAGCACTTTCTCAAAGGAGACTTTTATCGACTTGTGTCACCTTTTGAGGGAAATATAAATCATGTCTCAATGATGGTCAAGTATAAAAAAGAGATTATTTTAGGAGCTTACCAACTTCTTTACCAACCCAATGCAGCTATTCGGCGCATTCAGCTTCAAGGATTAGACAACAATAAACTCTATTTAGATGAGCAAGGAGTTGAATATAGTGGAGCTTATCTAATGAATACAGGTTATCCCATCTTCAATACAATTTGTGGCTGTGATAATTTAGATTATGACAAGGTTGGAGAAAGTGATTTTAGCAGCTCTCTTATCTTACTTACTGAAAAATAAATTATAAAAGGAAAAATAAAATGAAAAATTTACTTACTATTGACATCGGTGGATCAAGCATCAAATATGCTGATTTTTCTTTAGAAGGACAGCTTTTATCAAAAAATAGTTTTGAAGTTCCTAAAAGCTTCGATGAACTTTTAGATAAAATTAAAAAACTTTTTCAAAAAGGAGACTATGATGGAATTTCGATTTCCTCACCAGGAGCCATTGATTCAAAAACAGGAAAAGGTTATGGCATTTCTGCTATTGATTACATTCCATGTGGTGGGAACTTGAAAGAAGAACTTGAAAAATCGCTAAATATTTCTATTGCCATTGACAATGATGCTAACTGCGCAGCTCTTAGTGAGATTCACTTTTCAAAAGATTTAAATAGTATTGCCTATCTTGTCTTAGGTTCAGGCGTTGGTGGAGCCGTTATTATAGATGGAAAGGTTGTTTCAGGCTCTTCGTTTTTTGCAGGAGAATTCGGCTATATCCCTTATAAAGACAGTACTTATAGTGGATATGCTGGGATGCTAGGATTAAGCAAACATGCCAGCCATCAAAAGGAGGAGGTGATTTCTGGACTTGAGATTTTTAAAAACTATGATTTAAAAATTGAAGAATATGTAACTGCTGTTAACGAATATTATGAAGCTTTAGCAAGTTTACTTTCGGTTATCAAATACACTTTCAACCCTGAGAAAATTATATTATCAGGTGCAATAACAAATCGCTCAACTTTTTTAGAGGAATTACAAGAAGCTACTAAACTTTTTGAAAAAGATAAGGATTATCAAATCTCTGACATTCCATTATCCATTAGTCAATTTACCAGTGATGCCAATCTATACGGCGCTTATGCTAATCTTATAAGAAATTATTTCTGATTAAAATTAGAAAAAAACTCTTTGATTTGAAATCTTAGAGTTTTTATTTTCTAGTAACTATTCTTTTACTTTTAATGCTGACTTTTTATCCAAATAAAAGGGACGCAAATACGCAACTGTATTAGATAATGGAAGGATATCATCACTTAAAGATATATTTAATTCTTCTTTTAAGTACTTCTTCCTAATAGAAATTCTATTCCATAATTCTGGATATTTATTTTGTATTGAAAGTTGTAAATCCTTATCTGCAATAGCCACACACTCTTCTGCACTCACTCCTGTATAACCATTAATTGAAGGAATAATATCAATTTGGAATATCATACCACTTTTTAATTTTTCTTTTGAATCTTTATAAATAGGGGAGGACATCCATTCTTCATCTGCTACTAAGTGTCCTGGATTTAAATGCCAGCCATAATTTTCCTTGGGAAAGACTTTTTCAATTATCTGATATAAATCATTCCCTGTCATACCTATTTTAAGCTCTTTCAACCAATTAACTACTGCATTAAAATAAGGCTTTGCAATTCTATCCAAGTAATTCTTTTGCTTTTGAGGAAGTTGATTTTCTGTTTCTATAACAAAGCCTGTTCGACTTGATAATCCACCTTTATAAGCTACTGTCATCGATAAAGGATCTCCAAGCTTTATTTTCTTATGGCTAGGATAAAAATTTGCATTTTCAAATCGTTGACCTGTTGCTGCTATTGTCACAACTGAATGATACTGCCCATCAATAGATAAAATATTCCCTAACTCGGACTCCTTTTTATCAACATCAATTATATTCATAGCATTTAAGATTGCATTTGAAGCTAGGTTTGCACCATACTCATAATGCGCAATTTCATTTGAGTTATTTGTCGTCCTAACTCCCCTATCTCCAATCATTAGATAGGTTGCATTATATATTTTATCTTCATCAATAACTTTTATTAGCTCTTGCATAATAAAATAAGGAATATCAAATATTTTATTAGGATTACTTAATCGAGTTGTAAACATCTTCCATCCAATAATTCCTATTTTTTCTTTCTTATTAAGATTTAGTTTTTTAAAAATTGACTCCAAACAAATCTCATTATCCATAGGTTGATTAGGTAGTGAAAATAAAGGACTATGAATTAATTCTACATCTGTACGAGAATACGATGCCATTTTTAAATTCTCATTTCCTAAAATAACGTGACATTTTCCGCTACTTTTAAGAATTAACAGAGCTTCTTCAAAACGTGGGAAAAAGCCTGTTAAATACTCAAAATTGCTTCCATGTTCTTTATCTGCATAAATAATTAAGCTATCAAATCCTTCTTCTTTCATTCTATTTAATAACTTAATTTTTCGTTCATTAATTGTTTTATCTGTTAAAAAAACCGGTCCAACTTCAGGAAAAATCATTGGTTCTTTTACATTCGTTAAAGTAATTTCATTTATTTTCATTCTTATTCCCTTTTACTCTGTCAAGACAATCTCGACATTATTACTTTCTAATTTTTGAGTTAACATAACACTTGGCTGTTTATCAGTAATTAACATATCTATTTCTGACAAAGAACATACCTTAAAAAGACCTATAGTGTCAAATTTAGTATGGTCTGTCAGAGCCATCACATAATTTCCTTATTTAACTATCTGCCTCTTAACCATTCCTTTTTCCTCCGTATGAATAAAAAGACCTTCTTCTGATAAGGCAAAAACCCCTAATAAGGCATAATCTGTACAGTACTGTTCAATTTTCTTTACTGTATCTGAACCATATAAAAAAAGTTGTTGCTTATGTGGTTTACTGGATAATACAGAAATTTCAGTTCTATCATTGGTCTTTAAATATAGAAGCAACAATTATTTTAGGGGGACATAGAATTTCTAGAATAGGTAAAGATGCGAAAGAGACAATTAAAATCGCTTATAAATATTACTTAACAAATGATCGATAATTTTAGAGATTAAAATATACTAAAGCTAGTCATGATGACTAGCTTTTTAAAATTCTAAATAAAAAATTAAAAACTCCTAGAACATTATCTAGGAGAAAATCAACCTTAAGCGACTAAGTCGCAGGCTGAATTACCAGCTTGCTTTTCTTACGCCTGGTAATTGACCCTTATAAGCCAAATCACGGAGGCAGATACGGCAAAGCTTAAA
>JBKECB010000006.1:0-11598 GCA_047974165.1 Lactovum sp. | reverse complement strand
TGATGGCGTGAGGGATACACCTGTATCCATGTCGAACACAGAAGTTAAGCCTCACCGCGCCGGAAGTAGTTGGGGGTTGCCCCCTGTGAGATAAGGACGTTCCCAAGCTTTTTTTGTTTATATCGGCCCGTTGGTCAAGCGGTTAAGACTCCGGTTTCTCAGACCGGCATCATGGGTTCGACTCCCATACGGGCTAGAAAATTACACATAAAGACCTGAATGGGTCTTTTTATTGTTACTTTAAATTTAATTAGTTTGTTAATATAATTGTATACGGAAGTTTTTTTTAGTAAAATATAAAGAATGAATAATGGTAATTTTAAGCGTAGTCAGACAAGTTCAAATGAGAAAAAAAAGAGAAGAAGCTTGACGAGTTTTATTCCAAAACCTGTAAAGAGAGTCTGGCGTCGTTATAATTTAACAAGTATTCTTTTGCTTGTGATTACAGTTTTTTTAATTTCTGTAACTGGCTATTTATATTTTCTATCTAAAGTTGCGAATGTAGAGGTGTTAGAACAATCTCTTTATCAACAAACTCAGATTTATGATAATGAAAATCAACTGGTAGATTCTTTAGCAGGTCGAAAAGGGACAACCTTAACATATGAAGAGATTCCTCAAAATGTAAAGGATGCTGTCATTGCAACAGAGGATAGAACATTTTATACGAATGGTGGAGTAAATTATAAGCGAACAATATTTGCCTTGTTGACAGCAGGGAAATTTGGTGGTGGTTCGACGATTACGCAACAGTTAGCTAAAAATTCATACCTAACACAAGAGCAGACAATTGACCGTAAAGCTCGTGAGATATTCTTAGCTTTACAAATTACTAAAAAATATGAGAAGAATGATATTTTGACAATGTATTTAAATTCTAATGAATATGGAAATGGTGTGATTGGTCTTCAAGATGCAAGTTTAAAATATTTTGGCGTTGATGTTAAAGATTTGTCATTAGATGAAGCAGCAACCCTAGTTGGAATGTTGAAAGGACCTTCAATTTATAATCCACTTTATAGTCTAGAAAATGCAACTGCTAGAAGAGATACTGTCTTACAAAATATGGTAGCTGCTGATTTTATTAGTCAGAATGAAGCAGATAATGCAATGCAAGTTGATATGTCTTCACGTTTGAAAGATAGCTATGTCTCCTCATCGTTAAGTTATAAGTATCCAAGTTATTATAATGCGGTATTGTCTGAAGCACAAAATGAATATGGTTTGACGATTGAAGAGGTACAAAATAATGGATATAGAATTTATACGGGCTTAAATAGTTCGATGCAAGAGGGAATGCAAGAAGCCTATTCAGAGACAAGTCTATTTCCTATCGCTGAAGATGGAGTGATGGCCCAATCCGGCTCTGTTGCTTTAGACCCACAGACAGGAGAAGTACTTGCGATAGTGGGAAATTCTCCAATTATAGATTATTCAGCTTATACTGATTTTAACTATGCTCTCCAATCACAGCGTAGTCCTGGTTCTGTTATTAAGCCATTAATTGTTTACGCTCCTGCAATAGAAGAGGGTTGGGCAATAGACCAAATACTTAAAGATGAGGAAACAGATTATGATGGTTGGAAACCACAAAATGCGGATCAAATTTTTCATGGTGAGATTCCTTTATATGATGCTTTAGCAAATTCTTATAATATTCCTGCAATTAATATCTATAAGAAAATTGGTCCTAGTACGGCGAATAAGTTAGGAGAGAAATTTTCTTTAACTTTAGATTCAGAAAATAATGTACTTCCAACTGCATTAGGAGCAGGTGTTGAAACTAATCCTTTAGAAATAGCACAAGCATATTCAGTATTTGCAAATGAAGGTATTATGTATGAAGCTCACTTTATTACTGAAATACGTGATGCTTCAGGAAAGAGGATTGAGAAGGCGAAGGTTGATAAAACGCGAGTCATTTCAAAAGAGACAGCCTCGACGATGACTCAAATGATGTTAGGGACTTTTAGTAATGGTACAGGTATCTGGGCAGCTCCTAAAGGTTATGAAATGGCTGGAAAAACGGGGACAAATGAAGATATCGATCAGTGGGTTGTTGCTTATACACCGGATATTGTGATTGCAGAGTGGTTAGGCTTTGAAGATGCAACGATTGAGAGTCATCGTTTAGATGGAACTTCAGCAGGCTTGGCTTCTGCTATCTTTCGTCAAGAGGCAAGTTATATCCTTCCTTATACGGATGGAAGTTCCTTTGAAGAAGAAAATATTTATGAGAGCAATAACATAGCAGCAGTTGAAGCTGCCTGGACTTATCAAAGACAAGCTCAAGATGATATCCTAACATACCAGCAACAAATAGCTGGAAGTACTGGAAATATTGACTCAGAAGAGGTAAAGGATAATAATTCAGTCTTTCAATTTATTGAAGAAAAATGGAATGAGTTTACAGGTTTATTTAAATAGTGTTATAATAGGTAAATGAGTATTAAAAATATAGTGAAGATAGTTCTTGTGTTTCTCTCATTATTATCACTAGTAGGATTAATGACAAAAGTCCAAGCAGAAATAAGTCCAAATCTTTTGTCTCAGCAACAAGAAATTACACAAGAGATTAATGAAAATAGATCAAAGCTAGAAGATTTACAAGATGAGCTGTTAAATCTAGAAGGTGAGATTTCTAAAAGTCAAGAATCTGTAAATAGTATTGCAAGGACAGTGCAGACTTCAGGTCAAAGTAGAGAGTTATTTGAACTTGTTTTATCCTCCTCTTCTTTTTCAGAGGTAATTCAACAAATTTTAGCTGTAAATTCTATTACAAAGTCTTCAAATGATAAACTTATTAATTTAAGAGAATTAAAAGAAGAAAAAGAAAAACTCCTTGATGAGCTTAATAAAAATCAAGACAAGCTTGAAGAGAAAAAGAAACAGCTTGAGTCAAGCTTAATTATAGGAATTCCAAATGGAGAATTTACTCCTAAGAGTTCAGTAATCTGGCTAGATATAAGTGAAGAACAAGCACGAGCTAATATTGTTGCACGTGAATCTAGTGGAGATTATCAGGCAGAAAATGGCCGCTATTATGGAGCGTATCAATTGGATCGTAGTTATCTAAATGGAGATTTTAGTCCAGAAAATCAAGATGCAACAGCACAGGCTTACGTTATAGAAAGATACGGTTCTTGGGCAAATGCATGGAGCTTTTGGTTATCTAATCATTGGTATTAAAAGAGGATATTTATTTAAGACGTTAACTATTGCCAAACATAAAAAAAATTGTTACAATGATATAATGTTAAAAAAAGGAAGTTTAGCATGTTCAGTTTGTGGCTCAAGAAATTATTCAATAGAGCTTCCATCAGCTGGACGTGAGAAGAGATTAGAAATTAAAAAGTTTTGTAAGCATTGTAAAGAGCATACCTTACATAAAGAAACGAGATAAAATGTTTAGATTTATTAAGTCCATTGGACATGAAATGAAAATGACAACCTGGCCTGACCGTAAGCAGTCTTGGCATGATTTTGTTATGGTTATTGAGTATACAATTTTTTTCATGTTATTTATAATGTTTTTTGATTGGGGAATTAAAGCTATTATGAAGTTAGTGGCAGACATTGTTCTTCCTTTTCTTCAATAAATATGATAAAATATAGGAAATTGCCAGAAGGCTTTTTCTTTTGGTAAAAAAATAAAAGCTTAGTATGGAGGAAGTATGTCAGAAGAAGTAGCATTAAGTGCATTTGATCAAGGATGGTTTGTTGTTCAGACCTATTCAGGTTATGAAAAAAAAGTAAAAGAAGATTTACTAGAACGTGCCGATACTTATAATATGGCTGATAAGATTTTGCGTATTGAAATTCCCACTGAAATGGTTTGGAAAGAAGTTAATGGTAAAGTTGATAAAAATGGTAAAAAAGAAGAAAAACAAGTAGAATCTAATATGTTTCCAGGTTATGTTTTAGTTGAGATGAATATGACAGATGAGGCTTGGTTCGTTGTTCGTAATACTCCAAATGTTACAGGCTTCGTTGGTTCTCATGGAAATCGTTCTAAACCAACACCACTTTTTGAGGAAGAAATTGAAGAAATTTTAGCAAGTATGCAAGGAAATTCAAGTCAGACTCGTGAAATTAGTTTTGATGTTTTTGTTGGAAAGAAAGTACGAATTATTGATGGCCCATTTAAGGGAGCTGAAACAAGCATTGTTGATATTGTTTACGGTGAAGAAGGACAAGAAAAAACAGTGAAATCTGTAAAAGTTGAAGTTGATGCTTTTGGTCGTAAGACGATTGCTAATATTAGCACACAAGAAATAGAGGAAATAGAAAATTAAAAAATCAGAACTCAACTTTAAAATGAGTTCTGATTTTTTAATAGGTCACGTATTTCTGTAAGTATTTGTAATTCTTCATTTTGTAATTCTTTTTCAATTTTCTGAGTTTGTGAAAAGGCTTTTCGGATAAATTTAATAATTAAAAAAACAATAAAAGCAGTTAATATAAAATTAAGAAGATCGTTAAGAAAAATTCCGTAGTTAAAGCGAGCATTTGAAAAATCAAAATGTAATTTTTTAAGTGCTGAGGAGTTAAGAAAACAACCAATTAATGGATTAATAAAGTTGTCAACGAAAGATTTAATAATTGTGGTTAAAGAACCACCAATAATAACGCCCACGGCAAAGTCCAAGATATTTCTCTCTGAGAGAAAATCTTTAAATTCTTTAAGCAAGAGTATCGTATCCTTTCAAAATAAACTTATTTTATTATATCAAATAATAAAATAAAGATAGAATAATAAAAGTATATTTCTTGACAGTAGTCTTTGTTTTTGATAGGATAGACAAGTACTGAAAAAATCAGTATGTAGCGATGACGCGTGAGGTTGTGACACACCCGAAAGAATAGCCATGGGTATGTAAGTATTTACGCTGAGTTAGCCTATTAAAAATAATAGACGAGAGGAGAAAAAATGGCAGCTAAAAAAATTCGTATTCGTTTGAAAGCTTATGAGCATCGTATTTTAGATTTAGCGGCAGAAAAGATTGTAGAAACAGCAAAACGTACAAATGCTGAAGTCAGTGGTCCAATTCCACTTCCTACAAATCGTAGTGTGTTTACAGTTATTCGTGCAACACACAAGTACAAAGATAGCCGTGAGCAGTTTGAAATGCGTACACATAAACGTCTGATTGATATTATTGAACCAACACAAAAAACAGTTGATTCATTGATGAAACTTGATTTACCATCAGGTGTTAATATCGAAATTAAGCTTTAAAGTATAAATAATGTGAGCAAAAAGGCTCGTAAAAAAGTCGTAAGGACGTGAAACGTCAAAAAATTGAAAGGTATTTTCACTAAAATGTCAAAAGGAATCTTAGGGAAAAAAGTGGGGATGACTCAAATCTTTACAGAAAATGGGGAATTAATTCCTGTTACTGTTATCGAGGCAACACCAAACGTAGTGCTTCAAGTAAAAACTGTTGAAACAGACGGTTATGAAGCGGTACAAGTTGGCTTTGATGATAAGCGTGAAGTTTTGTCTAACAAACCCACAAAAGGTCATGTTGAAAAAGCAAATACGACTCCTAAGCGCTTCGTTCGTGAATTTAAAGGACTTGAAGGCTTAGAAGTTGGTGGAGAAATATCAGTGGATACATTTGAAGCTGGAGAGCTTATAGATGTTACTGGTACATCAAAAGGTAAAGGTTTCCAAGGACCTATCAAGCGTTGGGGCCAATCACGTGGACCAATGGCTCATGGATCACGTTATCATCGTCGTCCAGGTTCAATGGGACCAGTTGCTGCCAACAAAGTGCCAAAAGGAAAACGTCTTGCTGGCCGTATGGGAGGCAAACGCGTCACTATCCAGAACTTAGAAATCGCACAAGTTATTCCAGATAAAAATGTAATTCTTGTCCGTGGTAATGTTCCAGGATCAAAAAAATCTCTGATTATTATCAAATCAGCAGTAAAAAGTAAATAAGAAAGGAGATAGATGAAATAATGGCTAAAGTATCATTATTTAAGCAAGATGGTAATAAATCTGGTGATTTAGAACTTAACGATGCGGTATTTGCTATCGAACCAAATGAAAATGTTATGTTTGATGTTCTGATTAGTCAACGTGCAAGTCTCCGTCAAGGAACACATGCTGTAAAAAATCGTTCAGCTGTTTCAGGTGGTGGTAAGAAACCTTATCGTCAAAAAGGAACAGGTCGTGCACGTCAAGGAACAACACGTGCTCCACAATTCCGTGGTGGTGGTGTCGTTTTTGGACCAACACCTCGCAGTTATGCTTATAAACTACCACAAAAAGTACGTCAATTAGCATTGAAATCAGCTTGGTCAGAAAAAGCAAATGAAAAGAACTTATTTGCGATTGAAGAATTAAAGTTTGACGCACCAAAAACAACAGAATTTGCTGCTTTACTTTCTAAACTTGAAGTAAACCGCAATGTTTTGATTGTTCTTGAGAATGAAGGAAATTTATTTGCAGAACTTTCAGCACGTAACCTTCCATTTGTTGCAGTAACAACAGCAAACTCAGCGTCTGTAATGGATTTGATGTCAGCTAATGTTGTCGTTGCTACAAAATCAGCTCTATCTCAAGTAGAGGAGGTTCTAGCATAATGGCAAATTTATATGATGTTATCCGTAAACCTATCATTACAGAAAAATCAATGATGGAAATGGATCAAAAGAAATATATCTTTGAAGTAGATCCAAAAGCTGGTAAAGCTTTGATCAAGCAAGCTGTTGAAACAGTTTTTGAAGATGTAGAAGTTGTTGCAGTTAAAACAATGAATGTAAAAAATAAGTCAAAACGTGTGGGACGTTATACTGGTTTTACGCCTAAGTATAAGAAAGCTATCGTTACCTTATCAGATGATTCGAAGACAATTAAGATCTTCGGCGATGAAGAATAAGAAAGGAGTAACTCGTGGGAATTAAAGTTTACAAACCAACGACAAATGGTCGTCGTAACATGACCTCAAGTGATTTCGCTGAAATCACAACGAGCACTCCTGAAAAGAGTTTGCTCGTTTCACTCAATAAAAAAGCTGGACGTAATAATCTTGGACGTATCACAGTTCGTCACCATGGTGGTGGACACAAGAGAAAATATCGTTTAGTTGACTTCAAGCGTCAACATGATAATGTTGTAGCTAAAGTTTCTACTATTGAGTATGATCCAAATCGCACAGCAAATATCGCATTAATTACATATACAGATGGTGTAAAGTCTTATATCTTGGCTCCAAAAGGTCTTGAAGTAGGAATGACAGTTATTTCAGGTTCGGGTGTAGATATTAAAGTGGGTAATGCTTTACCACTTTCAGAAATACCAGCTGGTACAGTAATTCATAATATCGAAATGAACCCAGGACATGGTGGACAATTAGTTCGTTCAGCAGGTTCTTCAGCTCAGATATTAGGTCAAGAAGGTAAATATACATTGATTCGTCTTCAGTCAGGTGAAGTTCGTTATATCTTATCTGTTTGTCGTGCAACAATCGGCGCAGTAGGTAATGAGCAACATAACCTTATTAACTGGGGTAAAGCTGGACGTAATCGTTGGAAGGGTATTCGCCCAACTGTCCGTGGTTCTGTTATGAATCCAAACGATCACCCACACGGTGGTGGTGAAGGTAAACAACCTGTGGGACGTAAGTCACCAATGACACCTTGGGGCAAACCAGCACTTGGTCTTAAGACACGTAATAAAAATGCGAAGTCTAATAAGCTTATTGTAAAACGTATTAACGGAAAATAATCGTTAATTTATCATCCGCCAACTCCGTCATTGTAACGGCAGTGGTTATATTTAAAGGAGAAAGTATCTAATGGGTCGTAGTCTTAAAAAAGGACCTTTCGCTGATGAGCATTTAATGAAAAAAATTGAAGCTCAAGCGAATAACGAAAAGAAATCAGTCATCAAGACTTGGTCACGTCGTTCAACGATTTTTCCAAATTTTGTAGGCTATACAATTGCAGTTTATGATGGACGTAAACATGTACCAGTTTATATTCAAGAGGATATGGTTGGTCATAAGTTAGGTGAATTTGCACCTACACGTACATTCCGTGGTCACGCTGGTGACGATAAGAAAACAAAACGTTAAGGAGGGGGATAAAAAATGGCAGAAATTACTTCAGCTAAGGCAACTGCACGTACAGTCCGCGTCTCACCTCGTAAGTCACGTCTTGTCGCTGATCTTATCCGTGGAAAGCGCGTCGCTGATGCGATTGCAATCTTAAAATTCACACCGACTTCTGCAGCACATGAGATTGAGAAAGTTCTTAATTCAGCAATTGCAAATGCAGAAAATAACTTCGGTTTGGAAAAATCAAATTTATTTATAAGTGAAACTTATATCGACGAAGGACCAACAATGAAACGTTTCCGTCCTCGTGCGAAAGGTTCAGCTTCACCAATTAACAAACGCACATCACATATCACTGTGGCTGTTGCAGAGAAAGAATAAGGAGGTAAAATCGTGGGACAAAAAGTACATCCAATAGGTATGCGTGTCGGCATTATTCGCGACTGGGATGCTAAATGGTACGCTGAAAAAGAATACGCTGATTACCTTCACGAAGACTTAGCTATTCGTAAAGTAGTTGCAGAAAAGCTTGCTGATGGTGCAGTTTCTCAAATTGAAATTGAGCGTGCAATCAATAAAGTCATCGTTACACTTCATACTGCTAAGCCAGGTATGGTTATTGGTAAATCAGGATCAAACATCGATGCAGTTCGTGCATTGCTTAATAAGAAGACAGGTAAGCAAGTTCATATCAATATTGTTGAAATTAAAAAACCTGATCTTGATGCACATCTTGTAGGTGCAGGAATTGCGCAACAACTTGAGCAACGTGTTGCTTTCCGACGTGCACAAAAACAGGCAATTCAACGTGCAATGCGTGCGGGTGCTAAAGGAATCAAAACACAAGTTGCAGGCCGTTTAAATGGTGCAGATATCGCACGTACAGAAGGTTATTCAGAAGGCACTGTTCCTTTGCATACACTTCGTGCAGATATTGATTATGCATGGGAAGAAGCACAAACAACTTATGGAAAACTTGGCGTAAAAGTTTGGGTTTACCGTGGGGAAATACTTCCAACTAAAGGTAACAAATCTGAAGGGAAGGGAGAATAAAAATGCTCGTACCAAAACGTGTAAAACACCGTCGTGAATTCCGCGGAAAAATGCGTGGAGAAGCGAAAGGTGGAAAAGAAGTTGTTTTTGGTGAGTTTGGTCTAAAGGCTGAAACTAGTCACTGGATTACAAACCGTCAAATTGAATCAGCCCGTATCGCAATGACACGTTACATGAAACGTAACGGTCAAGTATGGATTAAAATCTTCCCGCACAAATCATATACTACAAAAGGTATTGGTGTGCGTCAAGGATCAGGTAAAGGTGCTCCTGCTGGTTGGGTAGCTCCAGTAAAACGTGGAAAAATCATGTTTGAAGTTGGTGGAGTGAGCGAAGAAATTGCTCGTGAAGCTCTCCGTCTTGCATCGCATAAATTACCTGTTAAAACTAAATTCGTGAAGAAGGGAGCTTAACATGAAATTATCTGAAATTAAATCTCAATTAGGCGAACTTCGCACCTTGTCAATTGAAGAATTGACAGTACGTGAATCAGAATTGAGAAAAGAATTATTTGATCTTCGTTTTCAAGCTGCAGCTGGAAAATTAGAAAATAGTGCTCAATTGAATGAAGTTAAAAAGTCTATTGCTCGTGTGAAAACAGTACAAGCAGAGCTTGCGAAATAAGAGTGGGAGGAAGTCTTAAAATGGAACGTAATCAACGTAAAGTTTTGCAAGGCCGCGTGGTTTCAGACAAAATGGATAAAACCATTACTGTTGTTGTTGAGACAAAACGTAACCACCCAGTCTATGGCAAACGTATCAATTATTCTAAAAAATATAAAGCTCATGATGAAGAAAATAAGGCAAAAACAGGCGATATCGTCCGTATTATGGAAACTCGTCCTTTATCAAAGGATAAATATTTCCGTCTTATCGAAATCGTTGAAGAAGCTGTAATTATCTAATCTACTAGGAGGAGAATGCAATGATTCAAAATGAAACACGCTTGAAGGTTGCTGACAACTCAGGTGCCAAGGAATTGCTAGTTATCCGTGTACTCGGTGGCTCAAAGCAAAAATTTGCTGGTATCGGTGATGTTGTTGTTGCAACTGTAAAGCAAGCTGCTCCTGGTGGAGCTGTAAAAAAGAGCGATGTAGTGAAAGCTGTTATCGTTCGTACTAAACATGGTGCAAAGCGTGTTGACGGTTCATACATCAAGTTTGATGAAAATGCCGCAGTTATTATCAAAGATGATAAAACACCACGTGGAACACGTATCTTTGGTCCAGTTGCCCGTGAACTTCGCGAAGGTGGCTATATGAAGATCGTTTCATTGGCACCAGAGGTTCTTTAAAAAAATAAATAGTCCCCTGATTATTTACTAGTCAGGGTACCCTTAAAGGGTGTAAGAAAGGAAACAGAAATGTTTGTAAAAACTGGTGATACAGTTAAAGTCATTGCGGGTAAAGACCGTGGGGCTACAGGAAAAGTTATAAAAGCTCTTCCTAAATCAAATAAAGTTATTGTTGAAGGCGTAGCGATTGCTAAGAAGCATCAAAAGCCTAACTCAGAAAACCCAAATGGCTCAATCGTTGACAAGGAAATGCCTATTCACGTATCAAACGTGCAAGTTCTTGATAAAAATGGTGTAGCTGGCCGTGTAGGTTACAAAGAGGTTGACGGTAAAAAAGTCCGTTACAGCAAAAAAACAGGCGAAGTCCTAGACTAACAGAAAGGGTTAAGAAAAATGACAAATCGTTTAAAAGAAAAATATAAAAATGAAGTCGTGCCTGCCCTGACTGAAAAGTTTGGCTACACAACTATCATGGCAGTACCTAAAGTTGATAAAATTGTTTTAAATATGGGTGTTGGTGATGCAGTAAGTAATTCTAAAGTACTTGATAAAGCAGTTGAAGAATTGGCACTAATTTCTGGTCAAAAGCCATTAATTACAAAAGCTAAGAAATCTATTGCGGCTTTCCGTCTTCGTGAAGGAATGCCTATCGGTGCGAAGGTAACTCTTCGTGGTGAACGTATGTATGAATTTCTTGACAAACTTGTCAGTGTTTCATTACCACGTGTTCGTGATTTCCATGGTGTTTCTAACAAAGCCTTTGATGGTCGTGGAAATTATACATTAGGTGTGAAGGAGCAATTAATCTTCCCAGAAATTACTTATGATAATGTCGATAAAGTTCGTGGTTTAGATGTTGTTATTGTAACCACAGCAAATACAGATGCAGAATCACATGAATTGCTTGCTCAAATGGGCATGCCATTCGCTAAGTAAAAGAAGGAGAATTAAAAATGGCTAAAACATCAATGATTCATAAGAATCACCGTCCAGCAAAATTCTCAACACAAGCTTATACACGTTGCGAACGCTGTGGACGTCCACATTCAGTTTATCGTAAATTTAAGCTTTGCCGTATCTGCCTCCGTGATTTGGCTTATAAGGGTCAATTACCAGGCGTAAGAAAAGCAAGCTGGTAATTCAGCCTGCGACTTAGTCGCTTAAGGTTGATTTTCTCCTAGA
>JBKECB010000002.1:0-2269 GCA_047974165.1 Lactovum sp. | reverse complement strand
GCTTTAAAAAGCGGCTTTCTACTATTATTTCTGAAAATCGTTGGTCAAGTTTTGCAGAAATTATGAGCTACCGAGATTTAATGAAATTCGTTAGGAGGCTAAAATGCGTATGAAAAGTTTTGGAGAGTATAAAGACTATATAGAAGTTTATAGTAACTGTAATGAAAAATTATTTGAGGGCAGTCCTTTTATTTTTAGCGAAATTGAGGAAGAAGGCTTTCTAACGCTGAATTTTAAGAATAAACTATACACATTACATGAATTAGAGGGATATGTATTAGGGGTTGCTGAACGTAGTTATTTTTTAATAAAAAATTCAGATTTTGAAAACATTTGTCTCGCTCTATTTTTAAAGCCGCAAGACTTTCAATTAAGACAGTCCAACGCTTATCTTTTTTTTGAAATTTATTTTGGCAGTTCAAAAGAATGGGACGTTTACTCAGAGAAAAACATTTTAAAAAATACTTTAACCCAATATAAGCTCAAGTTTAAAGAAGTATTGAGTTCAGTGCTTCCAATTCTATTTATATCTAGTGATGAAACTGAATTAAGTTTGAAATATGAATGTAAAAATGAAATAATATATTTGGAAAACTTCTTAATATAAGCTTAGAAGTATCATGAAAATGATAAAGAGTAAACTGTAAGGTGAACGCGATAACATATCTTTATCTGATATTTTAAGTAAAATTTCAAATAGTCCTTGTTTCTGGAATATTTATAAATTGAAGGGGTGAATAGCTACAAAGGTCAAGAGGGTAAAATAGTCACTATATATTAGAGTAATAGACGATGTTGAAATTGAAGAAAATGAGGTTGGCAATTTTGTTGTGACTATGCAAACTTTAGGCTCAAAATATAAAATAGTTTGTGATGATGTAAATTACGGCTATAAGAACTCTCATTAGGTTGATAGGTGATAAAAAGTTTCTCTTGTACTATGTTGCTGATAGCGGAAGATAAATGCAAAGAGTTTGGATCGTACGTTGGAATTTGGAAAATGGCAGATTCTGTAAAAAATCTCGGTCGGAAAACAACTCGATTAGGGACATCATATAATGAAAATTTACAAAGAATAGGCGATTAAGATGTACCAATATAGAATCACAAAATACAACCCAAAGTTTAGAGGAAAAAATGGTGCCCATGAAAAAAATGAATGGACATCATTTTCTGACATAGGTAAAAAATTTAAAAGTAAAATATTCTCTCAGGAGGAGTACGTTGAAGTTGAAAATATATATTGAATGTTTGTTGCGCATAATTTCATCTTATGATAACGAGGATTTTATTGTTACTTGTATAGAAAGAAATGAATTTGATTTAAATATGTTCTCTAATGATTTGTTCGAACTTCTTAGTCAAGTAAGCGAAGGTCAATCAAAATCTGTACTGTAGATTCCCAATTTTTGCCGACTCATCTTAAGAGAGTTTATATGGGCTGAATTAAAGTCAAATAACATGATTGTGACCTTTGGATATGATTACTATATGTATGTAAGCGTGCCAACTAAAATTTTAAGCACTGAGATATCTAATTTTGAAAAGCGGGGGTTATACATAGAGGAGTACGAGTCTCCTTATTTGAATGCTTACAATTGCGAAAGATAATGTAACTCAAAAAACAATGCAAATATATGATCGTTCTAGAGAATTGTAAAAGTCATGTAGTTTGCTATACTTAAACTACATGACTTTTTTTGTAGCTATACGCGCATCAAAGCAGGTGCCATCGAGTTTGTAAAAAATGTCGATTGGAAGAAAGTTGGTATCATCGCTGCGGCAACGGTTGCAGGTATTGGTTTGACAGTGCTTACGGCAGGAGCTGCAACAGGTGTTATTGTTGGCGGTATCAGTGGCATGGCAGGTGGTGCGATATATGACTTGACGGAGTCTGTTCTTTCAGGGAAAAACGCTAAAGAAACCCTTTCCAGTGTGGGGCAAAACGCCTTGAATTGGGGAGTCAGTAGTGCCATTGGCGGTGCCTTTAGTGCAGCGATCAGCAGTCTGAAGTCAGGCGTTCTTGGCTATGCGGCGGACACTGTCGGTGAAACAGTGATTGACACGGTCTCCGATGTTGCGCAAGGCGGTAAAATCACAGTGGGCAGTATCGCAGGCAACTTGGCTTTTAACGCCGTCACAGAAGGCGTGAGTAGTAATGTTAAAGGAAATAAGGTAAGTACTTCAGATGGTGAACTTGTTACTTACCGTCGTGTACAAGATGATGGAACAGGGAACGCTACTAGTCAACCTCGTATTCAAATAAGTT
>JBKECB010000068.1:0-14657 GCA_047974165.1 Lactovum sp. | reverse complement strand
GTTTGGGCTTCAGCTAAAGCACTTAAAAAGTTACCTGTAGGCGTTGAACGTGTATAAAATATTAAAATAAAGAAGCTAGTAAACATAAAGGTTTGCTAGTCTTTTTTTATTTTTTAAGAGGAAAAAGGAAAAGATAAGAAAATTTCTTTAAAATATGTTAAAATTAACTGTTATTATACGTTTAAGAACGTTAATTAAAGGAGTGAATATGCCAGTAACATTTAATACTAGTAATGGTAAAATCGAAATTTCAACAGAAGTCATTGCAACGATTGTGGGTACATCAACAACAGAAATTTTTGGTGTTGTCGGTATGACCAGTCAACATTCAGTGCGTGATAATGTACGTCAAGTGCTAGGGCAAGAGAATTTTAGTAAGGGAGTTCTTGTCGACTCAGTGAATGATGAGACAATTATCGATGTTTTCGTTGTCATTAGCTACGGAGTTAAACTTTCAGAAGTTGCACGTAATATTCAGGAGCGAGTACGTTTTAACTTGGAAAATCAACTTGGTCTAACAAATGTCAAAGTAAATATTAATGTCCAATCAGTAAAGGTGGTGGCTGACTAATGCAACAAAGAATCAATGCAGTGAGTTTTTCTGAAATGATCCAGGCGGCCTCAAGCCGTCTTGCAAGTCAAGCAGAGTATGTTAATTCTCTAAATGTATTCCCAGTGCCAGATGGTGATACAGGAACAAATATGTCAATGACAATGACAAATGGTGCAAAAGAAGTGGCAGATAATGTGACTAAAACAGTAGGTGAAGTCTCACAAATCTTATCTAAAGGTCTTTTGATGGGTGCGCGTGGAAATTCTGGAGTTATCCTGTCTCAACTTTTCCGCGGTTTCTATCAATATAGTAAAGAATTTGAAGAACTTGATGGGATTCATTTGGCGAATGCCATTCAATCAGGAGTGGATGTTGCTTATAAGGCAGTAATGAAGCCTGTGGAAGGTACGATTCTTACCGTTTCACGTGGGGCTTCTGAGTTTGCACGTCGTAAGTCAAATGAAACAGACAACGCTACAGAAGTTATGGAAGCAGCCTTAAAAGGGGCAAAAATAGCTCTTGAGAAAACTCCAGACTTACTTCCTGTCTTAAAAGAAGTGGGTGTGGTAGACTCAGGTGGACAAGGCTTGGTCTTTATCTATGAAGCTTTTCTTTCAGTTTTAAATGGGGAATATATCCCTGAAAATCCAGTGCCAACGCCAGCAGCCATGGGAGCTTTGATAAAAACAGAGCATGAGATGACTTCGGTCGCAAATGCGTCAACTGCAGATATTAAGTTTGGCTACTGTACTGAAATTATGGTAGAAATTGGAGAAGGACCAACAGCCCGTAAAAAATATAGCCATGATAATTTCCAAAATTATCTCTCAACAATTGGTGACTCATTATTGGTCGTAGATGATGAGAGCGTGATAAAGGTTCATGTTCATACAGAAGACCCAGGGCTTGTTATGCAAGAAGGTTTAAAATATGGTCAGCTAACAAAAGTAAAAGTGGACAACATGCGTCTTCAAAATGAAGGGGTTGCAGAGCGTGAAGCTCAAGTAAGCTCTGAAGAATTAGCACCACAAGAATGGGGGATTATCGCAATTTCAGCTGGTCAAGGTTTGACAGAGATTTTTGAGCAGATGGGAGTGACGAAGGTTGTGTCTGGTGGTCAGACGATGAACCCGTCAACAGAAGATATTTTAAAGGCGATTGAGTCAGTTAATGCTGAAAAGGTTATTATTTTACCAAATAATAAGAATATCTTTATGGCAGCAAAATCTGCAGCAGAAGTTGCAGAAATCCCAGTTGAGGTTATCGAAACAGCCACGATCCCTCAAGGATTTACTTCTTTATTAGCCTTTAATCCGTCATTAACGATAGAGGAAAATAAGGACAATATGACAGCAGCTCTAGCTGAGGTTGCATCAGGTTCTGTGACTGAGTCTATTCGTGATACAAATATTGATGCTATTGAGATTAAGAAAAAAGACATTATCGGAATGGTGAATAATAAGATTGTAGTATCAAATCGTAAGATGTCAGAAGCTTTAAGAGAAACCTTGCAAAAGATGATCACAGAAGACTCAGAAGTTGTGGCAGTTTATGTTGGTGAAGATGGGAAACGTCGAGTTGCAGAAAGCTTGATGAAAGAAACTTTAAAAGCTCATCCAGATCTTGAGTTTGAGATTTATGAAGGAAAACAGCCTGTTTATCCTTATCTCTTTTCTGTAGAGTAAATAAAAATAGTCTGATTATCTTACCTTCATTTGATAGGATAATCAAGATTTTGGGGAAGTGGTGGAATGGCAGACACGCATGCTTCAGGTGCATGTACTCGTAAGAGTGTGAGGGTTCAAATCCCTTCTTCCCCAAAGCTAAGGATTTGAAGTATATTAATATATTTCAGATCCTTTTCTTTAAAGTTAAAATAAAGGAGAAATGATGAAAATAGGATTTATTGGAACAGGTGTTATGGGTAACTCGATGGCAGGACACTTGAAGACAGCAGGTCATGAGCTTTATATCTATAATCGGACAGAATCAAAAACAAAAGAACTTGTGAAAAAAGGAGCTGAGGTCTGTGCAACTGTAAAGGAAGTTGCAGAAAAATCAGCTGTTATTTTCTCTATTGTTGGTTATCCTCAAGATGTATCTGAGATTTATTTTGGAGAAAATGGGATTTTTGAAGCAGATATTAAAGGAAAAATTCTGATTGATCAGACGACAAGTGAGCCAGAACTTGCGATTGAAATTTATAAAAAGGCAGAAGAAAAAGGAGCAAAAGCAATAGATGCTCCAGTTTCAGGTGGAGATTTAGGAGCTAAAAATGCCAGTCTAACTATTATGGTTGGTGGAGATTTATCTACTTATAAGGAGATACTAGGACTTTTAGAAAAGATGGGGAAGACTGTTCAGTATCAAGGACCAGCAGGCAGTGGACAACATACTAAAATGGCCAATCAAATTGCTATTGCTGGTGGGATGACTGCAATGGTTGAGTTACTGGCTTATGCTGAAGCTGCTCATCTAAATGTTGAGAAAGTTCTTGAGACAGTATCAGCTGGATCAGCTTCAAGCTGGTCATTGCTTAATTATGCCCCTAGAATTTTAGCGGAAGATTATAGTCCAGGTTTTTTTGTTAAGCATTTTATCAAAGATTTAGGAATCGCTCTTTCTGAAGCTGAAAAAATGAACTTAAAGCTTCCAGCGACACAGCAGGCTAAAAAACTTTATGATTTATTAGCAGAAAAAGGCTTTGAAAATGATGGAACACAAGCCTTGATGAAACTTTACTGGCCAGAGGGGAAGAAACCCTCGCGTTAAAGAAAAGGCTTTATCAGAAATTAAACCTTATAAAAATGACCTCTAGATAATAGAGGTCATTTGTTCTTTTATTACATCTCTTCAGGAGCCTCAACACTTAAAAGTCGAAGTCCTTCTTTGATGACAATTGCAACGGCGTAAATCAATGAAAGACGGCTCTTTTGCTCATCATTGTCCTCAAGAATACGAACTTGTGCATAGTAGTGATTGAAAGTTTGAGCAAGTAAGATGACGTATTTTGCAATAGTAGCTGGTTGATAATCATTGGCAGCACGCTCGATAATCGTAGGGAAGTTTTGTAGGAGACTAATTAATTCCCAGTGTTGATTGCTCTTAAAGTTACTTTCAAAGTCAGTTCCAGGATCATAATTTGCCTTACGTAAGATAGACTGGATACGTGCGTGTGCATACTGAACATAAGGGCCTGTTTCGCCTTCAAAAGAGACCATTTCTTCTAAGTCAAAGTCATAGCCATTCATACGGTCAGTTTTTAAATCGTAGAAAGTAACGGCTCCGATACCAACCTGTTGAGCAACCTTTTCCTTATCTTTAAGGTCAGGATTCTTATCATTAATCATTTTTAAGGCACGCTCAACAGCCTCGTCTAAGGCTAATTCTAGCTTGACTACGTGACCTTTACGTGTTGAAAATTTCTTTCCAGATTGAGTGACAAGACCAAATGAAATGTGTGTCATCTGATCTGACCAGTCATAGCCAGATTCTTTAAGAACAGCTTTAAGCTGATTAAAGTGATTACTTTGTTCATTTCCCACAACATAAAGTGACTTGACAAAATCCCAACGCTCTTTACGATACATTGCAGTTGCTAAATCACGTGTGATATAAAGGGTTGCACCATCTGTTTTTTTGATAAGTGCAGGATTGAGATTATATTTTTCAAGGTCAACAACCAAAGCTCCTTTTGATTCTTTGAGTAAATCTTTACTTTCGATATCTTGAACAATAGCATCCATCTTATCACTATAGAAACTCTCACCCATAAAGTGGTCGAACGTAATTCCTAGTTTTTCATAAATACGGTTAAATTCAATCATACTTACGTCTGAGAACCATTTCCAAATACGGAGAGCTTCCTCATCGCCCTGCTCCATTTTTAAGAACCAAGCACGTCCTTCTTCATCAACGATAGGATCCTCTTTTGCTTCGGCATTGATTTGAACATAAAGTTTGAGTAACTCATCGATTGGATTTGCAGTGATGGTTGCCTCATCTCCATACTTTTTATAAGCTGTGATAAGAAGACCAAACTGTTTTCCCCAATCTCCTAAGTGATTAATTTTAATTGTATTATAGCCTAGCTTTTGGTGAATACGTGAGATAGACTCACCCAGGACAGTAGAGCGCAAGTGACCAATAGAAAAGGGCTTGGCAATGTTTGGAGCAGACATATCAATGGGAACATTTCGTGATTTCCCAATGTCTTTTTGACCATAATCAGCTCCTTTTTTGATAATTTCAGAGATAACTTCTTGACTGACTCTTGCTTTATTGAGGAAGAAATTAATATAAGGGCCAGTGGCAACAACCTCATCAAAATCAGCTGAATTTATTTTATTAACAAGTTCTTGAGCAATTACGGCAGGTGCTTGTCGTAATTCTTTGGCTAATAAAAATGTAGGGAAAGCGATATCCCCAAGTTCTAGATTTTTAGGTGATTCTAATAAATCATAGATTTTTTCTTCAGTTAGAGCCCCATTAAGTACATCTTTAAGGGCAGTTACAGCGAGTTGTTTTTTGTTCATCTCATTCTCCTTACTAAAAGTCCATTTAGTATTTTTCTTTGAAAAAAACTAAATATTTATTTTTATCCTTTATTATAACATACATATGGTATAATTATGCATATGAGAAAAACAAGCAAACAAACACAAGAGGAACGACGTCAGTTAATAAAGAAAATTATTTCAGAAAATCAAATATCAACTCAAATGCAACTCTTAGAAGTTCTTTTTAAAGAGGGAATTGACGTCACTCAAGCTACTTTATCACGAGATATGAAAGAGATAGGCTTGGCAAAGTTTCGTAAAAATGACATGAATTATTATGCTGTTTATGACCAAGCTCAAGTAGCACCAGACTTTACGATGATTTATCGTGAGTTTATTTTATCTGTTCAGAGTGTTATGTTTATGATTGTTTGTCATACCAGACTTGGAGAGGCAGATTTATTGGCAAATGAGTTTGATGAAAGTAACCGACCAGAAATTTTAGGAACAATTGCAGGGGCTGATACCTTACTCATTGTTTGTCAAAATATGAAATCAGCAGATGACTTAGTAAAAGAAATTCAAGAGGCAATAAAAAGAGACGAAGACTAATGAATTATTCTCTTTTTATTGATATTTTTAGCTTTTTATCTTTGTTTTTGTTATAATTTGTTGCAGTGGAAAAAATAAAGACGGAAAAAATATCACCAGGAATGCAGCAATATTTGGATATTAAAGCAGAACATCCAGATGCCTTTTTACTCTTTCGTATGGGTGATTTTTATGAACTTTTTTATGATGATGCTGTAAATGCAGCTCAGCTTTTAGAGTTGACCTTGACCAGTCGAAATAAAAACTCAGAAAGTCCGATTCCAATGGCGGGAGTACCACATCATGCAGCCATGGAATATATAGAAAAACTTGTAGAAGCAGGTTATAAAGTTGCGATTGCAGAGCAGATTGAAAATCCTAAAGAGGCTGTAGGTATTGTTAAGCGAGCGGTGACTCAGGTCATAACTCCTGGAACAACGGTGGATACCTTATCTGGTTCAGACAATAATTTTCTTGTTGCAATTGACAAAAGTTTAGATTGTTTTGAACTTGCTTATATTGATTTAGCAACAGGTGAGTTTAAAGAAACAACTTTTCCAGATTTTTCCAGTCTTTTAGGAGAGGTTTCATCGCTTAGAGCACGTGAAATATTAGTAGCTTATGATTTATCAGAAACTGAGCGTCAAATATTTGAAAAACAGCTCAACCTTCTAATTTCAGTAGAAAAAGAAGGTGAGACACTTTCTGAAAAGCTTTTAAATTATATTCAAAAAACTCAGCGTCGTAGTCTGTCTCATCTTCAAGAGATAGAGCATTATGAATTGAGTCATTTTTTACAGATGGACTTTTCAACAAAGATTGCTTTGGAGCTTATAGTAAATCGTCGTGAGGGGAAAAAATCAGGAACCTTATATGCCCTTCTAGATATGACAAAGACTGCGATGGGAACACGTATGCTAAAGTCTTGGATTGATCGTCCTTTGATTGATTTGAAAAAGATAAGACAGCGTCAAGACATCGTGCAATTATTTATCCATCATTTTTTTGAGCGTGAGGATTTGATTCAGTCTCTTCGTGGGGTTTATGATTTAGAGCGTTTAGTCAGTCGCTTATCTTTTGGAAAGGCAGTTCCTGCCGATCTTTTACAGCTTTCTCATTCTTTACAAAATATTCCTAAGATTCGAGGGATTTTAGAAAGTATTCAGTCTGATAAGCTAGCTAGTCTAATAAAAAAATTAGATGATATTCCAGAGCTTTTAAAGCTTATAGAAGAGTCGATAGATGAAAATGCTCAACGTATTATCACTGAAGGTGGAATTATCAAAAAAGATTACCATAAGCAGCTGGATACATACCGTGAAGCTTTGACTGAAGGGAATAACTGGCGTTTAGCTTTAGAGCTAGAAGAAAAAGAAAAAACAGAAATTTCGACATTAAAGATTGATTATAATCGTCAAGATGGCTATTATTTTCATGTTACCGCCTCACAGCTAAACAAAGTTCCAGATTATTTTATCTATAAAAAAGCTTTAAAAAATGCGACAAGGTATACAACAAAAGAGTTAGAAGATATTGAAACAAAAATTTTAGAAGCGCGTGAGAAGTCCTCAGCACTAGAGTATGATCTTTTTTCAGAAATACGTGAAAAAGCATTAAATTATATCTCCCGACTGCAGTCCTTAGCTAAAATTATTGCTGCGATTGATTGCTTACAGTCTTTGGCAACAGTAGCAGAAAAGCAGCAGTATGTCCGACCAACTTTGCAAGAGTTTACTCGTGAGGTAAAAATAAAAAAAGGACGTCATGCTGTGGTTGAGACTGTTATGAATAGCGTGGAGTATGTTCCAAATGATATTTTGATGTTAGAAGACACAGATATTCAGCTCATTACAGGACCAAATATGTCAGGAAAGTCAACCTACATGCGACAGTTTGCACTACTTGTGATTATGGCCCAGATAGGTTCATTTATTCCAGCTCAGGAGGCAGAGTTTCCAGTTTTTGATGCCATCTTTACTCGGATTGGAGCATCAGATAATTTACTGGCAGGTGAATCAACCTTTATGGTTGAAATGTCAGAAGCAAATTATGCAATTCAAAAAGCAAGCTCTCGTTCTTTGATTTTATTTGATGAGCTAGGACGTGGAACATCAACTTATGATGGGATGGCATTAGCGCAGGCTATTATAGAGTATATTCATGAAAATATTAAAGCAAAAACCTTATTTGCTACACATTATCATGAACTTACAAAGCTTGATGAAAGTTTATTAAAGTTAAAAAATGTTCATGTATCAACATTGGAAAAAGAAGGGGAGGTTACTTTTTTACATAAAATTGCTGAGGGAGCAGCAGATAAATCTTACGGTATTCATGTGGCAAGTATTGCCGGCTTACCCCAGAAGTTGCTTAAAAGGGCAGATTTGATTTTACAAAAACTAGAAAATCAGTCAGTTAATATTTTAGAAGATAAGATGGCGGAGCAGCTAGAACTCTTTGAGGTTAATGATAAGCCAACATCAGATATTAGAGCCTTATTAGAAGATATTGATCCAATGAATATGACACCTATAGAGGCATTAACAACACTTATTGAATTGAAAAGGAAATTATAAAAAATGAATATTATTAGAAAAACGGAATATGTTACTTTTTTTCATTTGGATATGCGAAATTTTGATTTTGAGAAAAGTCATGGAGAACCAACAACCAGTATCAATGTGCAAACTCAGATATTAAAGGTGAATAAAGAGGAAAAAGTAACAGACATCAAAATGATTTTTCATGGGATTATTACTTTAGATAAGTATACGGTATCTGCAAATTTAGAACAAATCAGTCGAATTACAGGAGCGGCTTATTCAAGTAAAGAGGAAATGTCAGGAGAAGAACTTCAAGAATTAGTTAAACCTTTAATTGCAATGCTTAAAAGATTAACTTTTGAAGCAACAGAGTCAGCATTTGGTGAGGGTGTAGAACTCATTATTTAGAGCTTGTTTACAGGCTCTATTTTTAATTTATCTGTTATCGTTCCATTGACTTTGTGGACAAATTATAATAAAATTAAGAGGTCTATTTTATCCAATATATCAATAAGGGGAGAAAAAATGTCGAAAACATATAAACATGCAAAACTTAAAAGAAAACACAGTCACTATCGCAGCTGGAAGTCTAATAAGCATTGGTTTTACGCTTCATCAGTTCTTGCCGCTTTAGCAGGTGGAACAGTTCTTTCCCAGACAAATGTACAAGCAGCAACAGCTGACGGACTTGACCCTCAAACAGCAATGACAAGCGCAACAGCTACATCAGAACAAGCCTTAAGTCAAGTGGCAGAAACTCAAACATCTGCATTATCAAGCCAAGTAGAGACTGTTGATTCAGCTTCAAATTCTGTAGGTCAAAGTCAAACAGTTGATTCAGAAACAAGCTCAAATCAAAGTCAAGCTGTAAGTGCATTACGTGTGTCAAATATTGCCGTGAGAACAACTTATGCGTCATCTGCAGAGTTTTCAACTGCCTCTTTGGCAAGCTCAACTTCAACAGGTTCATCATCGGTAGACTCATCAGCAATCGTGACCTCAGCAGCAACAGTTAATGCTTTGTCAGACCATAGCTCAAGCTATGCCTCTTCAGCAGCGACAGTTGGTTCACCAACTCAAGTAACTGTCAATGATCCTTTTGTGACATTGAGTCTTTCTTCTCTTGCAGCTTCAGAAGCAACTCTTGAAACAAAGAAAGTGGCAGATAGCTATAATAGCTATGCAAAGCTTGATTCTGCTCAAGCTTCAAGCTTCATGTCTTCATTAGCTGATTCAGCAAAATCTTCAATGTGGATGGCACAGTCCTCAGCAGGACATGCTGCGACTGTTTCTACTTGGTCAGAGTTGGTATCTGCTTATTCTGATGAGACGGTTAAGTTTATTCAAATCTCCTCAGGAGCTGTGATTAGCTCTGATGCAACAGTAAGTATTACAACAGCACGTCATACAAGTCTGATTATTGATGGTGGCGGAGCAACAGTTGATCTTGGAAATCGTGGCTTTTATCTGGCAGCAACAGAAGGCCATGAAGGTCAAACCTTTACACTGACAAATGGAATCTTTAATACTCAGACAGGTCTTCAAACTGAAAATCCAGAGTCGGGTGGTGCTGTGATTAATGCAGGTTGGAATCCAGAAACGGGTGGAACAAAGGAAAATGGAGTAGGAGACTGGTATATCAATGTAAAAGATATCGTCTCAACTGCAGATGAACTTGCTCAAGCAGCTCTTTGTCAGCTAACTTTAGCTGGAAATGTTGAGTTTACCTCACCAGAAAATGCTTCACACTTGGCAGTGATTGGAAATACACTGGTGGCAGATAATACAACAATTACATTTACTGAAGAAGCTAATAGCTGGGCAATGCTTTATCATGCTTTTGATAATAATACAAATGGCTATACAACAACGACAACAACCGGAACAGGTCAAGGTGAGCTGAGTTATATTGATGGTTCAGGAAAAACACAAATTGTTGCTGCTTCCTCAGGTGGTACAGATCTTTGGGGTAATAATGTTACTGTTAATTCAACAGTTGATGGGACAGGTTATCCATTAATTGAGGGAGTTACAAATATTGTGATTGGTGATTATTTTGTACTCAATCAAAATGCTGGGGCAGCAATCTTTGCGACAGATATCAATGGTGGCAAGGATAACATGGATAGTACAGATAATGATCATAGCTGGACGATTGGTCAGTATGCAACGATTAATGTGTCAGGCCTTGGTCAAGGTGGATTTATGCTCGTCGGTGATGGAGCAAGTAACGAACTTACGATCAACCACGGAGCAACGATCAATATCTCAACTACAGGACGCTATCCTCTCTTTGTCGGTACAGAATCAGTGATTAATATCCTCTCACCAAGCTCTATTGTATTAAATGGCAGTGATGGAACAGCACCAGCGGTTTATGGAAATGGTCAAGTCAATCTCTCACACACTCGTCTCTCAACGATAAGTCCTTATAATAATCAAACATTATCAGCAGAGCAAGAAGCTTTAAATAACTTTACATCTACAGAACTTATCTATTCAGGGATAGAAAGAACGATTAATGGTGTAGAGTTATCAGCATCGAGCTGGAATGGTTGGATGGACTATGAGCGTATCATAGAAAATGTCTCAAATACTTCACCGACTTGGATCACAAAGATGGATCTAGTGTCAGGTGAGCCAGGAGATATCACGCTCAATTATGTTGACTTTACAGGAAAAGTTGTGGGAACGGTGACGATTCCTGCCTCTACAGCAACATCGAATCTTCCTGGAAATGTGTCTAACTTAGAAAAGCCAAGACCAGGAGATATCATCAATGCCTTAGATAATCAATATCTTGTAAATGACCTTCCATCAGGCTATATCTGGGCAGCAGGCTCACAGATTCCAGAATCTGTGATTGAGCAACTTCAATCTGATGAACTTTATGCACAAGGGGTTGATATTTACGGTATTGAAGGCTATAAAGACGGTCAGTTACTAAATATGATTGTCCCAGTATCCGGCTCAAGTCTGACTTACTATATCGTAGTTGTGGGTATGCCAAGTGAGATTAGTTATCAGTATGTGGATGAAGTGACAGGCTTGCCAGTTGAGATTGGCTCAACAGAGCTAGGAAAAGAAGGGATAGGCTCTTATGATTCTCTTTCTACAGCCAATGTGGGAAATGTCATTGACTTTACAAATGACTACTATACATCAACAAATCTCCCTGAAGGTTATATCTATGTTACAAAAACAAACTCTGAGGATAAGGTTCAGCCAGGTCAAATCACTGTAACAGAAGAAGGACAAGTTGTGACGCTTTATGTCCTTTCAAAAACAGCTAGCCCAGCAATTACAGTCACAGATAAAACAATATCTGCTGGCTCATCGATTAACTTACTTGAAGATTTAGACCTTAAGGTGACAAATGCAGATGGGACAGTTGCTGATTTTACAGCTGTTACAATTACAGTTGATGGCCTGGCAACGACAGATCCAATATTTACAAGCTTATTAACAGATCCAACAAGTCAGCATACCATCACTTATAGTTATATTGATCCACTTTTAGGAACAGAAGTTACAAAAGAAATGATTTTAACAGTTGCTGAAGCAGGTGATCCGATATTAAATCAAACGGATTTAACAATGAAAGCAGGAGAGACACTTGATCTCTTAGATGGACTTTCAGGATTTGCTTCAGATGGAACAAGCATCTTAAACTTTGATAAAAATACAAGTCCAAATGATTTGGCAAATCTTGTAATTTTAGTAGATGACCTTCCCCTTGAAGACGTGACTTCTTATACGGCACTAGCGACGGCCTCAGCAGAAAGTCATCTGATTACTTATATTTATACAGACCCACTCACACTTCAATCTGTGACAAAGATAGTTGAGCTTAAGGTATCAGCTTTACCAATTCCAGTGATTTCAACTCAAGGTGAGATTAATCTGACTCAAGGAGATTCGATTGACCTTATTAAAGATCTAATCTTCTCTGGAACTAATGCCTCAGGCGAATTGATTGATGGGATTTTAGCAGTCAATGCTGGTGACTTGAAAATTTATGTAGATGGTGTTTTAATCAGTGAAGGAAGTAGCTGGTTGACAGATGAAGAGACAAGTCTAGGTCTTCATACAGTTGCTTACATCTATACCGATCCTGTAACAGGATACCAAGTCTCTGAAACTGCAACAGTTAATGTACAGCCAAAAGTTGCAAACTATGTCTCTAACTCAAATAGTTTGATCGGTTCAGTTACTGCTGAAAAAAATCAATCACTATCACAAATTGTCCAGATTTCAGGAAACTTAGAAGCCGCAAATACAACAGTGACGGTGATATCAGATCTTTATCTTGAAGGAACAGATATAATCATTTCAAGTTCAACAGCAACTGCAGTTTTTGATGCGAATGGAAATGCAACAGTAGTCTTTAACTTCTCAAATCTAAACTTGACAACTTATGCAAATAAAAACCTTATTGCTAAGGTCGTGATTGCTAATCTTGAAACACTTTCAAATACTGTCCTTGTCTCAGCAGATACAAAAATTACAAGTGTCGAGTCAAGCTATCAACAGACAAACTCTTCTAATCGTCCAGCCGCAGATGATGTCAACTGGTCAAAAGATATGCCAACAGCTATCTCAGGAAAGTATATCTGGACAAAAACAGTCACACACTATGCAGATGGGACAAGTAGTATAAGCTATACAGTTGCTTATCAAGGTTTAGATGGCCTAAATGCAACAGGGACAAATGGTGATAATGGGATAAATGGGAGAAATACCAGTCAAACTCATCTCCAGTCTCAAAAGTCATTGGCTTCTTTAGAAAAACGCCTTCCACAAACTGGTGAAAGCTCTTCAACATCTGAATTAACAGGCTTAGGTTTGATGGCAGCAACAGCGACAATAGCAGGTGTCCGTCGTAAAAACTTAAAAGATAAGAAGTTGAATTAAAAAAATATAAATCTTGAGAATTCTCTCAAGATTTTTTAATTTATCAGATTTTCTCAATAAATTTTGCCAAAAATAATCTAAAATTTGAGAGGAAAAGTATATTTTTTAGACCAAACAAATTTATAGAAATGTCCTCTATTTTTCTAAGCTTGTTAATGTCAAAAAAACACACAAATTCTCTAAATTGAATACTAAATTTTTAAGAATAAAAAGTTAGGTCTTAAAAGTAATAATTGATAAAAATGTATAAAAAGAGAAAAAGACAGTAACTTGTTTTAATTAAACATTATTTAAAAAACCGTTCTTTAAATAAGAAACTAACTTAAATGAATAAGAACTGGACTTAATATATACGAATTTTAGGATAAATAAATAATCTCCTAAAAATATTCTTTTTTTCAAAATTACTAAAAAATTATCTTAAAAATTAGTCAAAATTAATATTTTTACTTTACAAATGATAAAAGATATAGTAAACTTGTCTAGTATAAACTTTAAGTATATATAAGTACTTAAAGAAATTGGTTGTCATAAGGAGGGAGTTTTAGGGAAATTATTTAGTATAGATACTAAATCAATTATTGTTAACAATGTTAAATATCAATTTAACTTTATAAAAAAAAGGAGAGTTCATGGCAAATGAATTTTTAAACCGTAAGAAAACGGGAAATCAAAATAAAAACACGAATTTCCGGACTTGGAAATCGAATAAGACATGGCTTTATAGTTCAAGCGTCCTTGCTGCATTGGCAGGCGGAGCTATTATGGGCCAAACAGATGTACAAGCAAATACTGCAGTCTCCTCAGCAGCAACAGTTGTTACCTCAGCAGTTACAAGTAGTGCAAGTATGGCTCCGGTATCAACGGCGACTCAAAGTGTTGCTGTACAGAGCACAGCAGTAGAGAGTGTTGCAATTCAAAGTGTTGCTGTACAAAGTACAGCAGTAGAGAGTGTTGCAACTCAAAGTGTTGCAACTCAAAGTGTTTCTGTACAAAGTACAGCAGTTGCTTCAAGCACAGCTAGCTCATCAGCAACAAGTGAAGTTGCAGTTTCAGCTCAAAAGACATCAGTAGCTGTACAAAAAACATCAGTAGCTGCTCAAAGTACAGAAGCTTCTCAATCTGGAACTGAATCTTCAGTAGCTGTTGGAGCTTATCAAGATCCAACAAGTAGCTATGCTGAATCAGGAAAAGAGCAAACATCACCTACAGCTGCAATTGTCTTTGATCCATTTATCACACAAAGCTTAGCTGCATTATCAAAAGTAGAATCTACAGCTGCAACAAAAGATATTATTGGTTCATATAACAGCTATACAAATATCAGCGTTGAACAAGGTTCAAGCTATATGGCTTCTATGGTTGCCGCAGCACAGAATGCAATTGCCTCAGCAGCGAAGACAGCTGGGACTTATGCTGAAGTTGCAACATGGACAGAGTTTAGCTCAGCCTTTGCAAACGAGTCACTCTCATACATCCAAGTATCTTCTGGTGCAACAATCACAAATCCAACATCAGACTTAAACTACACTGCGATTTCTACAGCACGTACTTCAG
>JBKECB010000020.1:0-2094 GCA_047974165.1 Lactovum sp. | reverse complement strand
CCCAACATTGTTGGATTGAATTTCATATTAATATTATACCAAAAAAAAGAACAACTAAAATAGTTGCTCCTTTAATTGAGAGTTATTAAGCTCTTCCGTAAACGTAGTAAATGTTTGCTTTACCATTCTTAGTTTCTGGTGATGCTGATGATCCCCCTGTTACTTTGAATAGGTATTGTTTTCCTGATTCTAATCCTGTCTCTGCATTGTCTCCTGCTGCTAATGCTTTAGCTTCTTTTATAACTGCTCCTGTGTTAGCATCAATTACTTCGTATTCAAAGTCTCCTGTAATTGCTCCTGCTTTAAGAGTTAATGCTCCTGTATCAACTTTAGTTACATTTAATCCAACAACATTGTTTGCATAGTAGTATGAAGCAAAGTCAGTGTTTCTTGAAGGTTTAACAGTAATATGTTGATCAAGTTTTTCTTCAACTTTCATTCCTGATAACATTGTTCCGTAAACTGATAGTGCTCCATCTGTGAATGGTGCAACTTCTGCTCTACCTGCAAATCTACCAATGTAGTATAGGAATGGTGAGTATGCTCCTAATGGTAAGATGATGTAGTCTGCATCTAATTCAGGTGCTTCTGGATGATTTAGGAATCTTGTTACAAATAGTGGTGTACCTGCGAATAGGTGTGTATATGGTAGTCCTGTGTAGAATTTACCATTTGATCCCATTTCTTGTCCATCATAGATTACTAATTTCTCTTTTAGAAGTTGTGCATGTGCAGTTCTTGTAATAGCGATAACTAGTTCTGATTCATCGAATCCTGTTACATATCTATCTTCAGGTGTTGCATAGTATGATGCTACTGCATCAATAAGTTGATCTGTGAATTCTTCATTTGAAGAAGTTACACCTAACACTCTACCATGTGTTCCCCTTGCGTTATCTGTTTGAGTTAATGCTCCTTTTTTAATTGTATCATAAACTCTGAAGTTGTTCAATCTTACTAATGATGAGATTGCTTGCATTGATAATGCTGATTGGATGTCGTCTACTAACCATCCTTTTCCTTGTGCTCCATCAACTGCATATAGTAGTTTGAATGGTGTTCTATCATAAGTATCAATTTCTAATGTAATTGCATCTGTACTGAATTTTTCAAATGTAATATCAGCCATTGATGAAATTGTAGTCATTTCCATTGTATCACCTTTAGGTGTTAGTAATGATCTGAATGACCCTGCTGGGTTATTTTGTGAAACTTGTGCTGCTGATACAGTTTCATTTTCTCCCCCTGAATAATCGTTTGAAGCGATGAATGTATTTCTTAACATATGTCCTTCAAACTTATTTAAGTTTTCTGTTTTAATATTTTCGAATATCTCTCTTGTTGCCACTTCCGCACCTTGTGCGTCAACGGTATTAAAAGACGTTGTATGTTCAACTGTTTTAGTCTCGAATGCCATAATTTATTTTCTCCTTATTTCTTTATAATATCTTCTTTTTGGACAAAACTCATTTTGTTATATTGTTCATCTGTTATGTCTAGTTTTATTCCTGAAGATTTTGAGTAGTATCCTTCTTCTGCTTTAGGTTCTACTTCTTTAGGTGTTGGGGTTGCTGCTCTATTAAGAGTTGCTCCTGCAGGTGCTTCTGCTTTCTCTACCCCCGGAAATTCTGATATAATTGTATCAGCAATCTCTTTCAATTTATCAATAGAGTTTTCTTCTCCGGCATCACTTAATGTGATCTTATAGATTCTATCTATATGTGTCTCTTTAACTTTAGATGAGATGTAAGTTTTGATTGAGTCTTTAAGGACTTCTCTAGTTGCTTCCCTTGCTAATTCAGCTCTAAGTTCTGCTTCTTCTTTTTCTCTTTTTCTCTCTTCTTCAATTAAAGTAAGTCTTTCTTCATATGAAGATTCCTTTTTTTCTGCTTTATGAGCTAACTTCTCTCTTTCCTTTTTAAGGACTGAGTTAATTTTCTCTTGCATTTCTTTTTGTGTGTAAGTTTTTTCTACAGGTTCTACAACTGGTTGTGAAACTTCTTGAGTTTCTTCTACTATTTCTTCAGTAGATAAATTATCTTGGTTGTTATTTTCTAACATTATTTTCTCCTTTGAGTGTGCTGTTAAGCTTAG
>JBKECB010000095.1:0-10836 GCA_047974165.1 Lactovum sp. | reverse complement strand
ATTTAGTTCTCTCTATTTTTATTATCTTATTTTTATTCAATATTAAAAATCACTCAACTTTACTTAACATGATATAATAGTTTAGTTAGGAGAATTATGAAGATAGAAGATATCGCAAAATTAGCAAATGTTTCAAAATCTGCTGTATCATTAGCTATTAATGGTAAGCCTGGTGTTAGCGAGCAAACAAGACAACATATATTAAAAATTATAGAAGAAAATAACTACGTCCCTTTGAGGACAACTAAAGTTAAAGCTGAAAATAAAATTATTAACTTTATCGCCTGTAAAAATGATGATATCATCGATGACAGCTTCAGTGATATGCCTTTTTTTAATGAGCTTTTAGCTACTTTATCCATTGAAGCTTCCAAGAGGTCTTATAATATTAATATCAATACCATCAGTGAATCAAGTTTACTTTTAGAGCTTTCTAAAATTATAGGCTCTAAAAAGTCAAATGCAAATATTCTTTTAGGGACAAATCTTTCAGAAACTATCCTTCGACAACTTGCCAAAGAGTATCCAGATATCATTATCATTGATAATTATTATGAAAATATTAATGCTAATTTTATTTCTATCAATAATTCTTTAGCAGGATATATTTCTGCAAAGTATCTTATAGATAAAGGGCACTCTAAGATTGCTTATGCAGGTGGACAGCCTCGTATTAAAAACTTCGATGAACGCAGGCGAGGCTTTGAAGCAGCTATCCAGGAAGCAAATATTAAGCGTGAACTTTCTTTAGAGTTTATCTTTAATGGAATGCAAATCCAAGAAAACAAAAGTTTTCAAAAAAGATTAAAAAATTTAGAACAACTTCCCACAGCTTTTGTCTGTGAAAATGACTATATTGCCATCAGTCTTTTAAAGTCTCTGCAGTCTCTTGATATTAAAGTTCCAGAGCAGATTTCTATTATTGGTGTTGATAATATTGGTGAATGCCAGGTAGTTAACCCAGAACTCACAACTATTACTGTTCACAAGGATGAAATTATCAATCAAACACTTAATTTAATTGATGAACAATTAAATTCTAATAACTTTAATAATATCCATATCCAGATTAACCCTAAATTAATTGAAAGAAAAAGTGTAAAATAAAAAAGCCTAAAGGCTTTTTTATTTTAGTCAATTTTATTTAATTTTTGATATTCTTCAGGGTATTTCTTTTTATACTTGTAAATAAGGTACAAGGCAATTAAAGTAAATAAAACTGGACCAGCCATCATCGAAATCGTTGAGATAATCGGAGGAAGTGGTGCTGCTATCTCTGGTTGAAAAATTGGCTGAATAATTGTAAATAAATTAGCAAAACCAACTACAACAATAGCAAGAATAGCCAAACAAACTGCCAAGGGTTTTGTCATAATCACAAAAGGCTTTTCTATCTTATCATTAAACTTAAAACGAATAAAGGCAAAAATAATCATCACATAAGGAAGGGTCATAGCTACATTTGTCATATTAGTCAATACAGCAAAGAAAACTTCAGAAGCTTTAGCACCTTGAGCTCCACCTAAGAGATTAAGCATCACATTAAGTACAATAAAGAAAATAGCAATCACAAGCTGTACTTTCATTGCAAAAAGAGGCATACCTGTTTTTGTATCAAATTCAGAATAACGCTTAGGCCAAAGTTTTTTAGGAGTCCCTGCAAGAATTTGCTTGATTGGTGAGTAGGAAAGGGTAAAGAAAGCACCCATCATAGACAAGGTCATGGCAAGTCCCATGAGGCGGGCAAAAATATCTCCCAATACAGGACCAACTAAAAAAGTTCCTAACTGCTGGATAGTATAATAACTCAAAGTTCCAAGATTAACCTTAGAGCTCAAAATATCTTTCATGAATTGCCCATCAACTGAATAATCCATAAACATTCCCACCATTAAAATCATCAAGGAATAACCTAAGGCAATCACCAAAGCTGAAATGACAATACCCTTAGGAAAGTTTTTTTCTGCATTTTCTGTCTCATCAACCAGTCCACCTGCTACTTCAACGCCTCCATATGCAAAAACCGCATAAACCATAAAAGAGACAGCTCCTAACATTCCAGCAGTTCCTAAACTATCCGGAGCTGGAGTTTGATAAAAGGCTTCTAAGCTTATTGCAGTTGCCGGATGTCCATTTTTCATCAGCACAAGTAAAGCTCCTATCAGTAATAAACCATTTAATGCTAGTACGGCAATCCCACCAATACTTGTAAACTTTGCAATAAATTTCAAACCTTTAGAAGATACAAAATTAATCGCCAACATCCATAAAATAGCAATCAATGAAAGGAGCCAAGGTGCAAGCTTAGATGTATAAGTAGAATCACCTGTCAAGAGAGTCATGATAGGAACCATGATATTTGACGAGGTATTAACCATCCAAATAATGTAAGAAGCATACCACATAAAAGTACCAATAAGTGCATATGTAGGATTGGTTGCTTTTTCCATCCAAGAATAAATACCACCTTTTTCATTTTTAAAAGCTGATCCCATCTCTGTAATCATAAAGGCAAAAGGTAAAAAGTAAAAAAGACCTGCAATAATATACCAAGGAATTGCAGCGTAGCCCATCTTATAAAAAGCACGTGGGATATTATTAAAACCGTAGACAGAGGTAAAAATCATTAAAGAAAGTCCAATTAATGATAACTTCGATTTCGATTTATCTGACATATAAACTCCTAACTTTATAAAAATAAGGCTATAGACCTAAATTTTCTCTATAGCCCTTTAATTTATTTTTCTTGATTCAATCGAATCATTTCTAGCAGAACATCTACTGCTTTTTCCATCGTTTGAAGAGAAACGAACTCATAGCGTCCATGCATGTTCTCACCACCTGCAAAGAGATTTGGTGTTGGAAGACCCATAAATGAAATTTTACTGCCATCTGTACCACCACGAATAGGCTCAATAATTGGCTTAATCGAAAGATTTTCCATAGCTTCTTTTGCTAAATCAATAATTGACATATCCTTTTCAATAATTTCAGCCATATTGTAATACTGATCTTTCATCTCTACAATAACACGTTCCATCCCAAGTTCATCATTCATTTTTTTAGCAATAGATAAAATCTCAGATTTTCGTGTCTCAAACTTTTCGCTGTCATGGTCACGAATGATATAAACAGATTTTGCTAGCTCAGGCACTCCTTCTGATTTTAATAAATGATAGAAGCCTTCACGTTTTTCTGTCTTTTCCGGACGGTCATTTTTGGGTAAGGTATTATGAAAGTCAATCATAAGCTGTAAAGCATTTATCATGGTATCTTTTGCTGTTCCAGGATGGACATTTTTTCCTTGAAAAGTAATCTGAGCTCCAGCAGCTGAAAATGTCTCATACTGTAGCTCTCCTAATGGACCACCATCAATTGTATAAGCAAAATCAACATCAAAATCTACAACATCAAACTTATCGGCTCCAATACCAATTTCTTCATCTGGACCAAAAGCAAGGCGAATCTCACCATGTTCAAGCTCTGGATGAGTTAAAAGATACTCAGCCAAGGTCATAATTTCAGCAATACCTGATTTATCATCTGCTCCAAGAAGTGTTGTTCCATCTGTATGAATCAACGTTTGTCCTTCATAGTTTTTTAAGTTAGGAAACTCTACTGGATCAAGATAAAATCCACTTTCTCCTAAAGTAATCACAGACTGACCATCGTAGTTTTCTAAAACCTGAGGCTTTATATTTTTAGCATTAAAATCTGCCGTATCTACATGGGCAATCAGTCCAATTTTTCTGACTTTCTTTTCAGAACTTGCAGGGATTGTTCCAACGATATAACCATTTTTCTCAAGGTAATGAACATTTAATAATCCCAAATTCTTCATTTCCTCTCCCAAGGCTAAAGCAAAATCTTTTTGCGACTGAGTTGTTGGTGTTGTTTCACTTGTCTCATCAGAGCGTGTATTTACTTTGACATAGCCAAGAAAACGCTCAAGTAAATTTTCATATGTCATCTTTTTAAGCTCCAAAACTTTCTGTTAATTGTGGCACAACTTGCTTTTTACGTGACACTGCACCTGCTAAGAAAGCATGATCATCTTCTAGTTTAAAGTTAAATGCTGTTTCTACCTTATCCACATGACTTCCTAAGGCAAGAAGTTCTGAATTACTATTAACAATATCTGTCATCATAAATACAAAATCATCATAGCCATTTTCAGTGATTGCATTTTGAATTGCTGATTTAATTTCAGCAAGTCGATCTAAAAGTTCTGAAATATCTACTGTATTGACCTGTGCCACACGAACCTTACTACCATTTAACTCAAATGTTTTAGCATCAATATCGATTAATTCTTCAGCTGATTTTGTAGAAAGATTTGTTCCCGCTTTTAACAGGTCCATACCATAAGCTTCAAGTTTAACTTCTGCAATTTTTGCCAGCTCTTCTGCCACTTTGATATCTGTTGGGTGTGTTGTTGGTGACTTTAACAATAAAGTATCTGAAATAAGACCTGAAAGCAACATACCTGCAATCTCTTTTGGTATTTCCATTTGAGCTTCTAAAAACTTACGGTAAACAATTGAACTTGCTGAGCCTACTGGCTCAACTTGCATAAACAACGGATTAGCTGTATGAAAATTATCCACCCGATGATGATCAATCACACCAAAAACTGTCACTGATTCAATATCAGAAATTGACTGCTGAAATTCATTGTGATCCGTTAGGATAACAATATCCACACCTTCTTCTTTTGCAGAATTAACAACTCTTGGTGCTTCTAAGCCAAAATAATTCAAAGCAAAAGCTGTTTCTTCATTTACTTCACCAAGAGCTACTGCCTCGGCATTCATTCCTGTTGTAGGATGATTTTTACGTAGGTAGGCAAATCCTAAAGAAGAGGCGATGGCATCTGTATCTGGATTTTGATGACCAAAAACTAAAATTTTATCAGACATTATATTTATTTCCTTTAAATTTGATGTTCTCATTTTACCAAAAAAAGCATGAATTTTCATGCTTTTCACTTTATTTTCATTAATTTATCTGATTCGTTCAAGATAATCTTGATAGCTTTCAGTATCCATCAGATCTTTTGCATTTTTCACACGCTCACTCGTTGGGGGTTTGACCCCTTCAAGTTGATATTTCCAGCCCAATTCACGCCATTTAAATTCTCCCATAGTATGGTAAGGTAAGATTTCAAATCGCAGGACATTTTTTAATGTTTTTACAAACTCTCCAAGCTTAATCAAATCTTCATCGAAGTCTGTTTCTCCTGGAACAAGGACATGGCGAATCCAAGTAGCTTTCCCCTTATCTGAAAGATATTGGGCAAATTCCAAAATATTATCATTATTATGTGCTGTTAGCTCCATATGACGCATATTATTGACTTCTTTGATGTCCAACATTACCAAGTCTGTTACTTCAAGTAAAGTATCAATACGCTCAGTTACATAGTCATCCGTCTTATAAGGCTGCCCAGCTGTATCTAGGGTAGTATGAATACCAAGCTCTTTAGCTTTTGTAAATAAAGCTGTCACAAAGTCAATCTGCAACAAGGCCTCACCTCCAGAAACTGTAATACCACCATCCTTACCCCAAAAGCCTTGATATCGACGTGCTTCTTTCATCATTTCTTCAACAGTATAAGTTTCAGCCTTATCATTTTTTAAAGCCCAAGTATCAGGATTATGGCAATATTTACAACGCATACGACAGCCTTGCATAAAGATAACAAAACGTACACCTGGTCCATCCACAGTACCAAAAGTTTCTGTTGCATTAATAAGACCTGTTACTTTATTTATATCTGTCATATTTCCTCTTTTCTAATAACTTATTTATCTTTTTAAATAAGTCCTTTTAAATTTTATCAAATTTCTTCTACATTAGCAAAAAAGTTAATTTTATTAACTTTTTTAAAGAAATTCTACACGCACTTTTACAATACGTTTATCTGAGATTTCTAACGAAGTAATCGTTAAATGTTCATCATTATCCTCATCATCAATCTGTATTGTAATCTGATCACCTTTAGAAGGAATATAGCCTAACTTATCTAGATAAAGTCCAGCTACTGTATCCACACCTTCAGACCAAAGATGCGTAGAAAACTCAGCATTAAAATCATTTAATGTCATGCGTCCTTGAATAACCCAAAGATTTTCTCCTATTTGACTCAACTCCTTATTGACAATATCTGTTTCATCTTCAATATCACCTACGATTTCCTCAAGTAAATCTTCCAGAGTTACAATCCCTTCAACACCACTATATTCATTTAATAAAATAGCCATTTGATTATGTGTAAGTTTAAGCTGACGAAGTAAATCATCGACATAAATTGTCTCTGGAACAAACAGAGCATCTTGTGCTAACTCTCGTAAATCAAGATTTTCAAAACCTTTTTGGAAAGCAGATTGAAGCAAACTTTTAGTATGAATGATACCAATGATTTTATCCTTATCATCCTCATACAAAGGGACACGAGAAAAAGACTCTGACAATATTTTCTTAATATTTTCCTGCGTATTATCTTCAATATCTACCATAAAAGCATCCACACGGGGAACCATAATTTCACGTGCTACCATACCATCCAAACTAAAGACACCATGAAGCATGTCAAACTCTTCATCATCTAAAGATTCTTCATTACGATGTAAGATATATTCAATCTCATCACGTGACATTGTCTCTGAATTATCATCAAAAGTCATAGGTGTGATACGACTTAAAAAATTTGTTGAACTTGCAAGTAACCAAACAAAAGGACGAGCAATAAAACCAATCACTTGGATAGGACGCACCACAATTAATGCGAGCTTTTCCTTCAGATTTTGAGCAATACGTTTAGGATATAACTCTCCAAAAACAATAGAAATATAAGTCAAGATAGCAAGTACAAGAATTTGAGCTACAATTTTTAAATCTTCACCTAAAATAGGAATGAGCTTTTCTGTCAAACTATCTGAAAGTGCAGTTCCCAACAAAATTTGTATTAAAGTAATACCAACTTGAACAGTTGATAAAAAATTTGCTGGCTCATCTAAAACTTTAATTAGATTTTTATGTGCCTTGCTTCCTTCACTGGCTTTTTGTTCTACCTTTGCACGTGATAGAGAAACTAACGACATTTCTGCAGCCGAAAAGAAGGCATTAATAACTGTAAAAATAATCAGTAATATCACTTGTACAAAGATCGACTGACTGGCGGGGTCTGGCATTTTCTTTTATTCTCCTCTAGAATATAATGGCTTTATTATATCATATTTCCATTCTTCTATCTCTTTTAAATAAATATTATAAACGATAACTCTTTTGATAGTCATTAAATTTGATTTCCTTACAGAATTTTAATTTTCGATAATAATCTTTCTCTATAAAATCTGTTGGTTTAATAATTTTTTCCTCAGCTTTAAAATAAAGTAAATCTGTCTTTTCTAAAATTTTATAAATAAACTGAGAACAGTACATAATATTAGGCTTTAGCTTCATATTAGACAATAATCCAATCCAATTATAAGCACTTCCTGTCTTATTTATTTCACTTATATTCTCAAGTATTTTTATTTTTTGTTCTTGACTTAACTCTAAGCTATAAATAAGTAAAGAAGCATCTTCTTTTTTATTAAAAAACTCCAACTGTTCTTGATTTAAACCAGGAAAACTAATATTTTCTCCTCCATTATAACTAACAACAGTCTCAAGATCTTTATCAAAACTTAATGAAATATGATTATAAACTTTTTGCGTAAATACGGATAAAAGCTCACTTGCTGGACTTCCTGTACTTGAAATAACTAAATAAATATGTAAATCATTTAAAGTCTCTTGGCATTTTTTAAAGTAGTTCTGAGTTAAAGTCTCTTTATTAATATACTTTCTTACACTGTGCTTGGGAATATCTTGAGCAATTCCGACAAGGTTAGTTTTAGAAAATAAAGGCTTTGTTTTTTTTAAAGAATCCTTATAGCTGAGACCTTTACCACATAGCTGTTGAAAAACTTCAAAACTTACTCTAGGTAAGTCTTTAACAGATAAATACTGACCTTTAATATAAATATAGTTCAAATAAATTAAAAAAAACGAACTAAAAGTAAGAGTAATAAGAACAAGCTTTTTTAAAATTAAAAATCTTAATAAACTATCATTGGTATAAAAATAAAAAGAATTTAAATTTTCTATTATTATAAAAACTATAATATAGAGTAAACAAAATGTAGAGTTTAATAACAGATCACTTTTTTTATAAAGTAAATAAAATGAAAAAGATAAAGTTGTTATTAAAAATGTAACTTCAAAAATAAGAAGATTATTTGTAAAAATAACATAAATAAACAAAGCAAGCGAAGTAACTTGCATTAATTTTATATATGAATTTTTTAAAACCATCTCACGTTCCCCTTTCTTTGAAAAACCACTCTTATATTTTAACAAAAAATAAAAATCTTACAAGTTTTAAAAGGTGACTAATTAAATTTAAGCACTATAATATGCTATAATTTACCTATCACTTTATTTCTATATAAATTGGAGGAAAATATGTACCAGATTAAAAATTTTATTGATAATGATGATGTTCAGGTTTTAGAAGAGAAAGGAGCATTTAAAGTTATTGAGTTTAAGCGTGACCTCAGCGTCAGCTATGACAGTGCTATTTCAGAATACTTTGCTGCAAAAATGAACATTCACAGACGACAAGTTATTTGTGATCTTTCAACTTCGGACGTTATTCTTCAATCTGGCGCCATGCAGTGGATGATTGGTGATGTTAAATCAACAACTGGTCTCAAAGGAGTTGGAGATTTCTTAAAAAAGTCACTTCGTGGTTCTGCTACCGGTGAGTCAGCCATTAAGCCTGAATATGTTGGAGAAGGACAAGTCATTCTAGAGCCTACTTACAAGTATATTCTACTTGAAGACTTGTCTAACTGGAATGGCAGTATCGTTCTAGAAGATGGATTTTTCCTTTCTTGTCATAACTCTATTGAGCATAAGGCAATTATGCGTTCAAATATTTCCTCTGCTGCACTTGGAAATGAAGGACTCTTTAATCTAGGACTTACAGGTCAAGGAGTCGTTGCTCTTGAATCTAGCTGCCCACGTGAAGAACTTATTGAAATTTATTTAGAGGATGACACGATAAAAATAGATGGGTCAATGGCAATCGCTTGGTCATCAAGCCTAAAATTTACCGTTGAGCGTTCAGGAAAATCACTCCTTGGGTCAGCTGCCTCAGGTGAAGGACTTGTCAATGTTTATAAAGGAACTGGAAAAATTTTAATGAGCCCAGTAGTTAAAAATCTAGATAAATCTATAATTTAAACTTAAAAATCTGAAATATAAATTCAGATTTTTTCTTTGTCAATAATTGATTGAATCGTTAAAAGAGCTCGCTCTGCAATCTTTTTATAACGCTCTTTTTTATCACGAATACGCTCACCTGAAAGTTCAGCGATAATCCCAAAAGTTACATTCATTGGCTGAAAATGTTTACTAGAGGCGTGAGTAATATAATAAGGAAGGCTTCCAATAGCTGTTGTCCTTGGGAAAATCACTTCCTCTTCTTCTTTGAAAAGTTTTACGGCATTAATTCCCGCTACAAGTCCACTTGCTGCTGACTCAACATAACCTTCTACTCCTGTCATCTGCCCTGCAAAGAAAAGATTGGATTGTTTTCGACTTCTAAAACTTTCTGTCAAAAGATTTGGAGAATCCATATAAGAGTTTCGATGCATTACACCATATCGGACAAATTCAGCATTTTCAAGACCTGGAATCATGCTAAATACACGTTTTTGCTCCCCCCATTTGAGATGTGTTTGAAATCCCACAATATTATACATTGAGGCTGAGACATTATCTTGCCGAAGCTGAACTACTGCATAAGGCGTTTTAAAGTCACCATCTCGTGGACCTCCATAATCTTCAGGATATTCTAAACCAACAGGCTTCATAGGACCATAAAGCATTGTTTTATAACCACGCTTTGCCATTTCCTCAATAGGCATACAACCTTCAAAAACTTTCATATCTTCAAAACTATTTAAAGGAGCTTCCTCAGCTGAAATTAATGCTGCCTGAAAATCTTTAAATTCAGCCTTTGTCATCGGAGCATTAAGATAAGCAGCTTCTCCTTTATCATAGCGAGATTTTAAGTATACTTTAGATAAATCAATACTTTCTGCTGAAATAATAGGTGCAGCTGCATCATAGAAATAAAAACCTGCTCCTCCATTTAAGTCATGAATTTTTTCAGCTAAAGCTTCTGACGTTAGCGGTCCTGTTGCAATAATCGTAATCTCATCTTCAGGAATTTTAGTCAACTCTTGACGAATGACTGTAATCAATGGATGGTCTGTCAAGAACTCTGTCACCTGCTCAGAAAACTTCTCTCTATCGACAGCCATCGCTCCACCAGCTGGTACAGTCGTCTGGTCTCCACTTTTAATAATTAAAGAGTCCAGCTGCCTCATTTCTTCTTTTAAAAGTCCCACTGCATTTGTGATTGCTGCTGCTCGAAAAGAGTTTGAACATACTAACTCGGCAAATTTTTCTGTTTTATGCTGTGGTGTTGACTTTTCAGCATTTCGTAACTCATAGAGGTGTACAGGAATTCCACGCTTTACAATCTGATAGGCTGCTTCAGAGCCTGCAAGCCCTGCTCCAATAACATTAATATGTGCTTTTTTCATATTAGTATTATATCACCTTTCAAATTTTTAATCTACTTAAGGATTGTCAAATTTAAGTATTTAAAGGCTTTACAGCTCTTTTCTACTTTTAATAGCTTATCAGAATATCTTACAGTTTTTATTTTCTTAGTAAGTTTTTTAGATTGAAAATCAAGGCAAAACCCAATCATAG
>JBKECB010000045.1:0-5011 GCA_047974165.1 Lactovum sp. | reverse complement strand
CCTTCTCTTGAAAAGCAAAGCTTGCGTTTTGAAACTCGATTACTTTTTTGCCCAAACGCTGGCTAACTAAGTTAATCTGTAAATCTTCCTCTTGCTTTTTAACCTTGACTTTTTCTGATAAGTCATCAAAACGATCAATGCGTGCTTGCTGTTTTGTGGTCCTTGCTTGTGGTGACTTACGTATCCAGACAAGCTCTGACTGATACATCTTCTCAGCCTTTCGTTGACTTGAGCGTTCCTGCTCCTCACGCTGAGCTTTTTCTAATAAATAAGCCTCATAGTTTCCCTTATACTGATAAAGTTGTCCATTCTCTAGTTCAAAAATCCGAGTTGAAATCTGGTCTAAAAAGTAACGATCATGGGTCACAAAAAGTAAAGTTTTCTTTGTGCTTGTTAAATATTTCTGCAACCACTCAATCAGCTCAACATCCAAATGATTAGTCGGCTCATCTAAAAGAAGTAAGTCAGAAGGATTAACCAAGGCTTGTGCCAACTGAACACGACGCTTCTGCCCTCCAGAAAGAGAAGAAATTAGAGTAAAAAAGTTAGGCAATCCAAGTTGAGTCAGAATAATCTTAACCTCAGACTCAATCATCCAAGCATTTAAAGTTGTCATTTCAGCTTCAGCAGTTATTAATTTTTCTTGCAATCTTTTATCCTCTGGATTTTTTTCCAATGAAGACAAAAGAAATTCATAGTTCTTAACTGCTCGGGCTTGCTCCAAGCTATTATCTAAAACACTTTCTAAGATTGTATTTTCAGCTTTAAAGTCTGGCTCTTGTGTCAGATAATTTATCTTAAAATTCCCTGCAACACTAAATGGATTCTTATCCCCATCAAAAGAACTTTTCCCTGCTAAACAATCAAGTAAACTTGTCTTTCCAGCACCATTAATCCCTAAAAGTCCAATCCTATCTAAAGGATGGATAATAAAACTTAAGTCAGAAAAAAGCTGCTTATCAGCTTGAGACTTGTTTAAATGTGATACGATAAAATCTGACATAAATACAATTATACTACATTTCCTGTAAATAAAAAATCCTGAATTAACAGGATTAAATTGAAAAGTTTGTTTTTTTCTTTCCATGATTAATAATTAAAAAGATAAGGCCAATAATCACTAAAATTAAGGACAACCATTGAGAAACACGTAAATTGTATAACATCAAACTGTCAGTCCTCATCCCCTCAACAACAGCACGGATAATCCCATACCAGATCAGATAAAAAGCAAAAATATCTCCTGATTTAAGAAATTTTAAACGATGACGAAAAAGAATAATCAGTAAAAAACCAAGGAAAGTTCCGATACTTTCAAACAAGAAAGTTGGCTGACGATAAGAGTCATTAATCATCATCTGATTTTGGATGAATTCTGGTAAATAATCTAAATTTTCAACTACTTTACCATAAGCTTCTTGATTGACAAAATTTCCCCAACGTCCAATGGACTGACCAATCAGCACTGCTGGAGCAACGATATCTAAAAATTCTAAAATTTTTATTTTTTTATAATGACAAAAGAAAAGTAAGTAAAGAAAAGCTGTAATTAAAGCACCATATATGGCAATCCCACCATTCCAAATCGCGAAGACTTCAGACAAATGACTTGAGTAGTAAGACCACTCAAAAGCAACATAATATAATCTTGCCCCAACTAAAGAAAGAGGAAAAGCAACTAAAATATAATCTAAAATTAGCTCAGTATCCCATCCTTTTTTTCCAGCCTCGCGCATGGCTAGCCAGATTCCAATCACAGCACCTGAAATAATAATAATCGCATACCAGTGAATAGCTATAGGGCCAAGTTTTATTGCAATGGGAGAGAGCGTCAGTATATTTGCATTCATTCTTTATTTCCTTCTATGAGTTCTGTCAAACGACGCTCAAACTCCTTTGTCGTGTCATAGCCCATCTGCTTTGCTGAGAAGTTAGAGACAGCAGCCTCAATAATAACAGAAAGATTACGTCCGACATTAACAGGAATTTTTAGCAAGGGTACTTCTACCTCTGCAAGCGTCAACTCTTTAGTTTGTGTGCCCAGACGATCATATTCTTTATTAGGGTCAAAGTTTTCAAGTCTAACTGCCAAATCAATTTTACTATTTGTTTTAACGGAGCCTGTTCCAAAAAGTGTTTGAACATTGATAATCCCAACACCACGAATCTCAATTAGGTTTCTTAAGATTGCCGGTGGCTCACCTAAAACTGTAAAGTCATCTTTCTTATAAACCTCTACTCGGTCATCGGCGACTAGCTTATGACCACGTCGGACTAAGTCCAAACCTGTTTCAGACTTACCAATACCACTCACACCTTGTATCAAGACGCCAATCCCAAAAATATCCATCAAAACACCATGTATTGAATTACGAACTGCCAGTCGTTCATCCAAGAAGCTTGAAATCTGACCTAAAAGTCGACTGGTTGTCTCTCTTGAGTGTAAAAGAGTCACATTATGATGCTGGGCAGCTGAAATCATCTCTGAAGGAACCTCTAAATTACGTGAGACAATAACTGCCGGCGTTTCCTTTGAAAAAACCTGCTTCAAAAGCTCATAACGATTATCTCCTACCTCATTCATCATATAAGACCACTCTTTCATCCCAAAAAGCTGAATTCGAGTCGGATCAAAAAAATCAAAATAGCCTGCCATCTCAAGACCAGGTCTTGAAATATCTGAAGAGACAATCTCTTTTTCTAAAGAACTTTCTGACGAATTAATCACGTCAAACTTAATCTTTTCTGTTAATTCTCTAACGGTACACACAAATCTCTCCTCATTCTTAAAAAATAATATAGCTTATAATAACATATCTTAGTTATTTAATCTAGCTCTAAAACTAAGACAGCTTATTTTAGTTAAGAATGGCATGCAGACTTCGATAATCTTAGTAACTTCATATTTGATACTGTCATCACTAATTACCTTGAAATGCTTTCTAGCACATTCAATTTTTGCTTTTTTTTCGACTTAAATCTCCAACGAGATTTTTCCTTTTTATCTCAGCGATAAAATAAACATACTTCATCTTTATTTTGTCAATGACAATTACTCAGTCAGGATTATAGTTACCAATCGGAGTTTCTATTTTAAAGCCATTAGGAAGTTTGACATAAATAATCACTTTATTTTCTTCCTCCAGCTCTCCAGCAAACTAAAATTCAATTTGTAAATCCATCTTTACATAATTATAAATATGTTTATTTATTTTTTAGACGTCAACTCCAAGCTGACCTGAGATTTTATTGTTCATAAATACCTTAGCATCATAAGAATTTTCTGTTCGCTGGTATTTAATTCCCTCAATCACACAAGATGCTTTTCAGTTGCCTGTATTTTTGTTAGCCTTAAAAACATCGAGTAAATCAGCTTGATATTCTCCCTCATACTCTCACTTTTTGTAGGATATTCTGAAATTTTGTATAATTCTTGAAAGTTAAATTCAAAATCTCCTTCAAGTAAGTCCTCTTCTTTAAAGATTTCTTGAAATTTTTCCTTATTTCTCTTACGATATAAAGGTAAGTAGTCTATCTCAAAATTAGCCTTATATTCTATCAAAAATCCTTCTGAACAGTATTTAATCTCCTTCATTTTCTACAACTCTTTCTTCCAAGTTTTTAAACATACTGTTAAAAGGATCTTTTAAAATCTTTTGTGCTAATACGATACTGCGTTCTTTTTCACTTATAAGTTCATCTATAGAACCTCCTAAAGACTCAAGCCTCTTCTCAAATACCTTATACCATGGTAACTCTTCTATATCAAAAATTTTATTTTTGATTATAGCCTCAAGAACATAAATAATGATAGACTTTATGATTGAGACCAGCATTACTTCATCAAAGCTTGACTGATAGTCTGAATATTTCCTATAATATTCTTTTGGAAGATAAATAAATATAATGTCTTGACTATAATCGACAGTTATTAATTTCCTCTAATTTAAACTCTTCACTAAAGGAAGTCACTAGAGGGTTTCCCAACCTTAAGTTTGGAAATTATAATCTCCATCATATAAGTCTAGGTTTATATTAGGGTTTTTAAAGTTCTTAATTTCAGAACAAGTGAGTAAAAATCTTGTTACTTCACCCTTTATTCTCATAACCTTAAGATCAAAGTCTAGTTTTGAGGAATTATTTTCTATACAATACATTTTCTGATAAGCTACTCTAGGGCTTTCAACATTAATAAAAAACTGCTTTTCCTTCTTGAGTTAACTTTTCAAGTTCAGAATATGAAAGGTTAAACTTTAAAGAAGTATTTTTAAAAGCTATTTTTTGACTTAACTCATAATCCACAGTAAAGTAAGAGCTACTTTGATAATCATCCAAATCAGATAAAACAAGGTAAGGATATAAGCTATTCTTTATTTGCATAAATATCTACCTCCACCTTTAATCGACAATTTTCTTTCAACTTCAAGTCAATATACTATCAATTTCCTTTTTTAAGTTCTGATAGGTAGACTTTATTTGAATAAATTTTAAGTTTTTCATTCTTTGTTTGAGTTGAAGAATTTACTACTTTTATTATTTCACTCTTCATTACCTGCTCCAAAAGAGATGTCTGAAAAAGAGTTATTTACATTATCAGGATTTCTTAAGCCATTTTCTGAACTTTCTCCTTTATAATTCCTACCTCCTAAAATTCTTCATCTGTCAGGTCCACCCTCTTCCTTTCTTCTAACAAGAGACTGATTTTTCACTTTTTCTGTCTCTTGTTGTTTAATTAAACTAGAAGTTTTTTTTATTTCTTTTCCCTCTTGCTTATCTGGTAAAAAGTCACCAATACCAAAAGTATCAACCTCATCAAGTACTTTTTATAGCTATCATTTACAGAGTCTTTAACAAATTTTTGAATAAACTTTAAAAATTTTTCAGCTTCCCTTTTATTTTCTACTTAGTCTTTTGACCAGTTATTATGATTAGGATTTTCTAGTTTTTTTAAAATTCTATTAATATTTCCAGCTTTAGCTTAAAAAATACCTGAAAACTGTAACATTAAACT